>CAYIZU010000012.1:18435-19761 GCA_964367795.1 uncultured Rikenellaceae bacterium
AAAACGTTGAAAGAGCCCTTAAGAAATTTATGAGAAAATTTGAGAAAACTGGAACATTAAAAGAGCTTCGTTCTCGCCAGCAGTTTGTTAAACCGTCTGTTAGAAATCGTCGTAAGATGGAAAAAGCGGTTTATGTAGAGAAATTACGCAGAGAAGAGGAATTTTAGTGAAAATCTAAAAAGTAACCAATGGGGATAGTTGAAAAATTTATAAATTATCTCACTGCGGAGAAACAATATTCAAAACTGACAGTGAGTGCTTATTATAGCGATATCTGTCAGTTTTTGCTGTATATTGGTGTCGAAGAGAGGGATTTTGAGTTAAAAGATATTTCCGCTACAGAGTTGCGCTCATTTGTTATGCATCTTAAAGAGATGGGGTTAAAGAGTCGTTCGGTAAATCGTAAAATGTCGACCTTAAAATCACTTTTTAATTATGGTATTAGAAGTGGCTATATCACTAAAGATCCAACACAAAAAATATCTCTGTTAAAACAAGAAAAAAATCTCCCTGTATTTGTTCCTTTGAGCGATATGAAGCGTGTGCAAGGTAATTTCTTAGAATTAACGGACGATTTTATTACAGAACGAAACACACTTATCTTTTTACTTATTTATGCAACTGGAGTGCGAGTATCCGAGCTCGTTTCTATGGAAATAGCTGATTTATCATTCGAACCGTGCGAAGTAAAAGTTTTAGGCAAAGGAAACAAAGAGCGAATAGTGCCAATTATTCCAATATTGGAAGAAAAAATAAAAAATTATATAAAAATTTCTGAAAATATTTTTTTAAATAGAAAAAAAACACTATTTTTATCGAATAAAGGGGGTATAATTTGCCGTTCAGGGGTATATAGAATTGTAAATCAGTTGCTTAGGGCTATCGGAGTAGATGGTAAATGCAGCCCTCATGTTTTAAGGCACTCATTTGCTACCCATCTTCTTAATAGGGGGGCTGGAATAGAGAGTGTAAGGGAGTTATTAGGGCATGCAAATTTATCGGCAACACAGATATATACGCATAATAATATTGGCATACTGGTTGAGAAGTATAATAAGTCGCACCCAAGAGCTAAAGATGAAGAATAGTATAAAATGGGGAGAGTGTAGTTGCTCTTTCATTATAAAATAATTTTTAACTTAATGATTTAGGAGGATTGATTATGAACGTGAAGATTCAGTCGTTGAAATTCGACGCAGATAAGAAGTTAATAGATTTCATAGAGCACAAGATGTCGAAGGTAGACAGATTTGCTGACAAAGTGATATCGGCGGATGTGACACTGAAATTAGATAAAGATAATGAGCATGGTAATAAGATAGCTAC
>CAYIZU010000013.1:0-1201 GCA_964367795.1 uncultured Rikenellaceae bacterium
AGGCATTTGCAGCAACGATAATGAATGTGAACAGCAAATCAATAGCCTCTATGGGCGAGATTATCTATTTTCCTAATTTGACATATTTGTATTGCTCTAATAATTCCCTAAGTGCTCTTGATGTATCGGGTTTAACGCAATTGACAGATTTGTCTTGCTCTGATAATTCCCTAAGTGTACTTGACGTATCAGATTTAACACAGTTGACGCAGTTGTCTTGCACTAATAATTCCCTAAGTGTCCTTGATGTATCTAGTTTAACGCAATTGAAAGAATTGTATTGCTATAATAATTCCCTAAGTGTTCTTGATGTATCGGATTTAACGAATTTGACAGAATTGCGTTGCTCTGATAATTCCCTAAGTGTTCTTGACGTATCGAATTTAACGCAGTTGACAGATTTGTCTTGCTATAATAATTCCATAAGCGTTCTTGACGTATCGGGTTTAACGCAGTTGACGTGGTTGTCTTGCCGTACTAATTCCCTAAGTGTCCTTGATATATCTAATAATACAAACCTTACTTATGGTTATTTCTATGAACAGAAAGATTCCTCGGGCGAGTCAATAACAATAGATGTAACCCTAACCCAAGCGCAAAAGGATAGCGGAAATTTTAGCGACAGAAATGATATTAACTATATAATAAAATAATAATAAACAATATAAATATGAAGAAAAAGATTTTTTTACTTGCCTCAGCAGCGTTTATAACGCTTGTTGGGTGTCAAAAAGAGAACCATAATGAAGATTATGGAGTAGTACGAATTACTACAGAGATAGACGAACTTAAAACTCGTGCAGGAGGAACTACCGCATATGGCATTGAGGGTTCAGAACTCGCGCTGTTTATTGATTATGGCGCTGGTGATAGCTTTACCGTTGATAATAGTAAATGGAGTAAAGGTGCAGATGGTAGCTGGAGCACAAATGAGAGGGTTGTGTGGAAAGATGCCTCAACAGAGGCACGTATTATAGCTTATGCCCCTTATATTGATGGTGTAACCGATAAATCTAATATCCCATTCGCTGTTAATGTGGATCAGAGTATTCAAGAGAATCATGTGAATTCGGATCTTGTTGCTCAACAGAATTTTACATTTACACCCGGAGATAACCTCCAGAGTCAGTCTGTTCCATTACGTCTTAAGCATATGTTATCGAAAGTAACTATTAATTTATCTTTTGGAGATGAGTTTGAA
>CAYIZU010000013.1:1211-11787 GCA_964367795.1 uncultured Rikenellaceae bacterium
TTATGTTTGTTGGCCAAACGGGTGTAATTTTAAATCTCTACTTGGATAAAGCAGTTACTCAAACTAGTACACCTGTTTTTATAAAGGCCTATGGCGAGAGCACAAAGCAATACTCTGTTATTATACCGCCACAAACAATTTCTACTGGTACACATATGGTTGATATTATCTTATCTAATAATAAGCGATATCAATATATAGCAACTGCTGAACATGTCTTTAATGGTAATACCGCGTATCAGGTGAATCTGAAATTGGGTAAAGATACGTTAAAGCTTGATGAAGCTGCAGGTGGTGTGCAAGTGAAGCCGTGGACGCAAGGCAATGCTATCATTACAGATCCAGTTGTGGATAACTCTGCTAAATTGGGATATTTCTATTTTGCCGATGGAACATGGGGTAAAACAGATCCAGGAGATGTTGATAATCCTGCTATTGGTATTATCGTAAAGGTAAATAGTGATGGTTATAGTGGAAAAATTATGTCTCTTGCCAGACTTCAGAGAGAGGATAATGTAAACTATTCTGATGAAAGAGTTACTGTTTCCGGTGGTACAGGCCTTGATGATGGATTGGCTAATATGAAAGCTGTTGCTGACGTAACATTGACATTGGGTAGTAATACAGGAAGTGTAGCATTTTTCAACCAGCCGATTTATATGTGGGTACATGAGATGAATAAAGCTAATAATGGTGGAGTATTTGATCATAGTGGATATGTGTCTAATGCCACAAATGTTTGGTATCTACCAGCTAAGAACGAGCAAAGGGATACAGGTCTATCATTGGTAACTATTCCAAAAGCAGCTCGTAATACAACCTTAAATGAAACTATTGCGTTTCTTTCAGATAACGAAAACGAAGCATCAAGTACGATTAGCAACAATACACATAATATGAATTATTATATAATGAGGACATATAATGATGGACTTACTTATTCTGTCTCATCCGGATTTTTTAATAATTCTACTCGTCCTATGCAAACTTATGCATTGATGCTATTCAAAAACTAATAAATAACAAATAAATTATATGAAAAAAATAATATATAGTATAGTAGCTGCTGGTATTGTTCTTACATCATGTACGAAGAATAATTTTACCAGTGAGGGAAACTATCCCGAAGATGGGGTTGTTCGTGTAACAACTGCGGTTAATGAGCTTAAAACAAAAGCAAGCGAAAATGAAACATATGCAGGAACTAACTTGTCTTTAACAGTAGATAATAGTGTTAATAGTACTTATTCATACTCTAATACAGAGTGGACTAATGATGGAACGGCTTGGGCAACAGCGGATAAGTTGCTATGGCAAAATTCATCGCAGAGTGTTAAGGTGTATGCTTTTGCTCCTTTCGTCGATGTTTATTTAATAGAAAATGCTTCTCTTGAGGCTATTCCTTACACCATCAAAGCAGATCAAACAGTTGAAGGCGCAACTCTTGCTTCAGACTTCGTGGTATATCGTGATTTAGATTTTGTGCCAAAAGATAAGCTTACTCCCGAGGGAAATATTCCGGTAGCTTTTGACCATAAGTTTTCGCAAATAAATATTAACATATTAAAGGGTACTGCAGAGTCAAGTCTGCCAACAATTGAACTTGTTTCGGTTTTAGCAAAAGTTAATGTTAAATATAATATTCTTACCGATGTAGTAACAGCCGAGGGGGATCCTTTATATGTCTATGCTGCTGGTTCTGGTACAGCTTTTAGTGCTATTATTGCGCCTCAAACAGTTGTTGGTGGTACAACCTTTATTGAGTTCAGAACAGATGCAGATAATTATAGATTTGATCTTGGAGCTGACTTTGTATTTGAAAAAGGTACTGCATATACTTTCAATATGCTATTAGGTCAAAATAAGTTAGAGCTTTCATCTGTATCAGTTGGAGAGTGGGTTGATGGCGCAGCTATTGATGGAGGCTTGACTTCGAGAGATGTTATTGAATTTGAGGACCCTAATTTTAAAAGGGCACTTCGTGAAGCCGGCGTAGACATAAATAATGATGGTCTTATCACTAAGGTTGAGGCGGCTAAGTGTACCTCTCTTGATATTAGTAATGATAATATTGAATTAATATCAGAGTTAAGCTATTTTACTAATTTGACGGAATTGAATTGCTCTGGTAATAAAATCTCTTACATTGACTTATCTGCTTTAACTAAGTTAGAGAAGTTGTATTGTTATTTGAATAGTTCTCTTACAGAGCTTGATGTGTCGAATATGAGAACGTTGACGGAATTGAATTGTAGTAACTGTGATATCTCTGTTCTTGATGTGCAACGATTAACTAAATTGACATTATTGGCATGTAGTAATAATTCTATTAGTGTTCTTAATGTGTCAAATTTAACGGACCTGACGAATTTGGGTTGCTCTGATAATAACATTAGTACTCTTAATGTAGCTGATTTAACCAAGTTGGAGTCCTTGAATTGTGGTGCTAATTCCATTGGAGGGCTTGATCTATCACGACTATCGAAACTGACACGCTTAACTTGTCATGAAAATTCAATCCAAACACTTGATGTTTCAAATATATTAGGCTTAGAATATACCGTTTTACATGGACAAAAAAATGCGTCTAATGAGTCAATAACATTAAATGTAACTTTAACCCAAGCTCAAAAGGATAGTGGAGTTTTTACGGAAAGACCAGATGTTAATTATGTTATAAAATAATATTTGGTATAATTTTTATGAACTGCATAAAAGAGGCTGTCTCGAATTAATTTCAAGGCAGCCTCTTTTATAGTATCAATAGTGAATGCTCTATTTCATATATTGAGCCATCAATTTTGTAATATACTTACCGATAATATCGAATTCAAGATTTACTCTTGTACCCTCTTTAAACGTATGAAAATTTGTGTGTTCGTAGGTGTATGGTATGATTGCAACTTGGAAAGATTTATCTTTTGAGTTTACAACGGTAAGGCTCACTCCATTAACTGAAACAGAACCCTTCTCAACAGTTATATCTTCGCTGTTATATTCGAAAGTATAGTACCAACTACCTGCGGCCTCTTCAACCTTAGTGCATGTTGCAGTTGTATCAACATGGCCTTGAACTATATGACCATCAAGCAGAGCATCAGGACGCATGCTACGCTCAAGATTTATCTTGTCGCCCACCTGCATATCACCTATATTACTCTTTAAAATTGTCTCACCTATGGCTGTTACGGTGTATCTATTATCTTTTATATCCACAACCGTTAAGCACACTCCATTATGTGCAATACTTTGGTCAATCTTTAACTCGTTAGTGAAAGGTGCCTCAAGTGTTAAGTGCATATTATCCTTGTCTCGCTCTATTGCTACCACCGTAGCCATTGTTTCTACTATTCCTGAAAACATAATTAATGATGTTAAGTTAATAAATTAGTTTAAATGTGATTTCTTCTTATAAATATACGATAATAAATATAGCAACGATAATGCGCATAAATAGAGTGCTCCTCTGCCAATATAATCTCCATATTTCGTGTAGAATGTTATATTATCGTTTATGTTTATATCCCTTACCAGAATACCTCGTTTATCCCATCCTAAAGTGGCAATGTCATCTCCTCGCTGATTGATAAACCCCGATATTCCTGTATTTGCACTTCTTGCTATTGCACGGCGATTTTCTATTGCCCGCAATCTCGCGTATGAATAGTGGTGTTTATATCCGTGCGTATCGCGCCACCATCCGTCGTTTGTAATAATAAATATCATATCAGCACCATTACGTACGAATTCTGTTATATATTCACCATATATCGACTCATAACATATTGGCGATGCTACCAATATATCCTCTCTTCCATGCTTGAATACCTCTCTATCAGGCTGTGTGATAAGAGCACCGCTCATACCCCCCAAGTCTATGCCTCCAAATTTAAGGTTTTTCATAAGCTTTGGAAATGGTAATTTTTCTACACCCGTAACCAATTTCGACTTAATATAGCCCTCTGTGCCGCTACTACCTAATTGTAGTGCTCCATTTATTACATCATAATAGATAGTTCCGCTCTTACGTGCAGTTATTGTTGGGGGATTTATGCTTTTAGGGTAAAACTTGAACATTGTTGCGCCTATAATAAGTTCGCTATTAGGGAAATTCGTAGCCATATAGTCATGAAACTGCTTTACACTACGGCTATAGAGTGGAAAGTCGATATTTATATTATCGCTAACCGCTGTCTCTGGAGCTATAAGATATTTTATATCCCTCGGAGCCTCGCTCATAAGGGAGAGAATGATTTTGTTCTGCTCCAATTGTGTCATACCGCTAAATTTGTCTGCATAAGGATCAATGTTTGGCTGTATAACACCTATTTTAACTGGTTTTTCGCCCTCATCGTATGAGTGATAGATTATCATTGAGATAACCATAGGCAGGGTTATGGTTATGGCTATTATCGCCCCTTTTATTCGTGAACGCGAGCGAAAAAATTCCAATATAAGAATATTTACAATGAGTACCCATAATGAGCCTCCAAAAACACCAGTATATTCATACCATTGAATGAGTTTAACATCTTCCGCAAAGCCATTACCGAGTACAACCCAAGGATGTGATACCTGATTATTATGCGTATAGATATATTCAAATGCTATCCATGCAGAAACAAACAAGGTGTAGGCTAGCGGTCGAGTACCACGAGCTACGGCAAACTTATATATGATAAAAGGAGGCGCAAATAGCACGATTTGTACCACTGCTGAGGCTATAACACCGGCAATTGTGGCATAATATATCCAATACTGTGTAAATACCATCCATAGAGATAATGCCAGTGATATCCATCCAAAATAACGCTTATAGGAACACCCCTCAGCAAGAGCTAACAGAGGAACAAAAGCAACAAATAATAGAAGGGGAGTGACACGTAACCATGCTAACGACAACAGTAGTGCCGCCAATACCGTAAGGATTAAATGACCGTATACCCCTCTTTTATCTGTTATTACCTGCATTTCGTAATCTATTTTCACTATCTATTTTGTCTATTATCCTTTTTACCAACTCCATGGTTACTGTTGACTCACGATAGTCGGCAGGCATAACGAAATCTACGCGTTTTTCTTCTTTAAGTTGCTCTATACGTTGCATCTTAGAGGTGTTATCAGCATCCGCGGGATCGTAGACAGCTATTGAATGTCCACCCATCTGCTTAACGAGGCGCATAGATGGTATATCGGTAGTTCCATCGCCAAAATATATCATATTTGAAAATGGGATACGTCTCTCATGTTCGGGAATATATCTATTAACCTCTACATTATCGGTAACAGAATCAATACCTTTATTTATCTTGAATAAAAATTGTGTTTTTGTGGTGTAGTTAACAACAACTGATGGCCAAAAGGCAACACCATCAACATCGTAGAAGAACGAGCAAGCATATATTTTCCTAAACTCATGCGCTATCTCCGTACCCTCTATCATCTCTTTTATACCAGAAGAGTTAATATAATGCTCAATAATGATACCCCTCTCCTTGCCGTAGTTATTAATGATAGCAAACCACTCTTTCACTCCTTGAAAAAGCTTTACCTTCTTACCCGACTCAATAAATGCCTCACGACGTAATGATAATTGACTGTTTTTAGCATGACGAAACATATTATACATATATGCAAGAATAGCATCCCCATCCTGTCTATTTGCTAATATCTCGCTCTCCTCCCAAAACTCTTCGTTGCGTTTCCCAACAGCAGGAATGAAATCATACTCCTGCATATTACCCGGTGCTAATGTCCCATCAAAGTCGTAAACAATAGCGATTTTTAGATTATTATCCATAAAATTTCTTCGTTACTTTTCACTATTTAGTATTTCGTCCACTTCGGTGATATACCTATAAAAGGTATCGCCATAAGCACGTTTTAATCCACTTTCTACTGCTTCATACACCTTGCAACTCCTCTCTTTTCCACACTCAACGGCGGAATGGCAGATATCCCATTTGTTATAGTTTAGCCCTTCGAAACCATTTGCGAACCTCTTGCGGCGGATAGGGTAGAGGTGACAAGATATTGGTTTTATGTTATCTATCTTTCCTTCACGAAAGGCCTTTTCAATAGCACATAGTACGATATCACCATCTCTAAAAACAAAGGCACATTCGCCACCGTCAATTAATGTTGTCGTATAATCGCCTTCACTGTCAATAACAAAAACTCCATATTTTTGAATCGACTCAATACCTTTTGGTTGCATGTAGGGTATTATATTGTCAATATTATCTTCTAACAGCGCAAGCTCTTCCTCCTCAAGAGGGGCTCCTGAATCACCTTCAACACAGCATGCTCCCTTACATTTTGTTAGGTCGCAGCAGAAATACTCCTCAAAAATATCCTCCGAGAGTAATTTCTCCTCTATCTCAATCATCTACGTGAAGAGTTTATATATATCATTACCAAGAGCAAGTATTATAAGCGCAAACAATAGGAACATACCTGTTAGCTGCGCATACTCCATAAACTTCTCGTTTGGTGTGCGTCGTGTTACAACTTCGTATAACAAGAACACCACATGACCACCATCAAGTGCAGGAATCGGAAGAATATTCATCACGGCAAGTACTATCGAATAAAGTGCCGTTAAATGCCAGAAGTGCTGCCAATTCCATACTGGAGAGAATATTTTTCCCATAGATATAACGCTACCCACAGACTTATAAGCCTCTGTTTTTGGATTGAAAACCAACTTCATTTGGTCGATATAGCTGCTAATCATGTTTTTAGCTCTACGGAATCCTTCTGGTATCGACTCAAAGAATGTATAGCTTTTAGTTGTTATGTTGTAGTTCTTATACCCTCGAGCTACATCTATTATTACCCCCATTACAGGCTCTTCCCCAAGCCTTACTCTCGTAGCATAAGTCTCACCCTTACGCATATACTCTATCTTAATGACCCCATTAATACTTCTTTTTAGCTCTTCGGTAAACTCGTCGCGATATTTAAACTTCTTATCGTTTAAGGCGGTGATGCTATCACCCCTCACAAGCCCTGCTATTGCCGCTGGTGTACCGTCACTAACATCATACACCACCATAGGATAACGTAAATCCATAAAATTTTGCTCTTTAAGCAATCTCGGAATATACTCCTCCTTTATCTCTATTTTTACTTTCTCGCCATCACGTTCAACCATCACATATTCAGGCGATGTGATGATGATATCTTGTACGATAAGCATATAGCTGCCATAGGTTTTACCATCAACAGATATTATCTTATCTCCATCTTCGAAACCTATCTCCTTAGCCAGTTCAGAGAAGGCATAGCCATCTTTTACATCTTTATTATCTATATAGCTTGTGTCGTAAGAGTAGCTCATGAAAATATAGATAACGACGGCAGTGATGAGGTTCATAAGAACACCTCCTATCATAACAAGTAACCTCTGCCACGCTGGACGACCACGAAACTCATAATCTTTCGGAGCCTCGCTCATTTGACCCGTATCCAAAGATTCATCTATCATTCCTGATATTTTAACATATCCCCCAAATGGTATCCACCCCATTCCATACTCTGTTTCCCCAATGCGGAACTTAAAAAGTGAAAAACCAGGATTGAAGAAAAGATAAAATTTCTCAACTCTAATTTTAAACAATTTTGCAAAGAAGAAGTGTCCAAACTCATGCAGAACCACCAATATAGATAGGCTCAAAATAAACTGTAACGCTTTAATAATAACTTCCATATTTTTTATTTTTTAATCAATTCATTAATAATCCTACGTGCCTCACTATCGCTTTGCATATAGTCTGCCATAGTTGGGTGCTTAACGTAGCTTACTCTTTCTATGGTTTTTTCAATGAGGTCAGGTATCTTAATAAAAGAGATATCTCCTCTAAGAAATGCCCCTACGGCCTCTTCATTTGCCCCGTTCATTACGCAGGGCATATTACCTCTGTTTTTTAGAGCATCATATGCAATACGTAGGCAAGGAAAGAGATTTGTGTCGGGCTGAATAAACTGAAGTGATTTATTCATAAAATTTACTCTTTCTCCAATAATACTCTCCCTCTTAGGGTAGGTAAGGGCATATTGTATAGGTATCATCATATCAGGTGTACCCAACTGTGCCTTGATAGCACCATCGGCAAACTGCACCATTGAATGAACAATAGATTGAGGATGCACCATCACCTCTATCTGTTCTGGTTTTAGGTTAAAAAGCCATGCCGCCTCTATAACTTCTAACCCCTTGTTCATAAGTGTTGCAGAATCTATGGTTATCTTACGCCCCATGACCCATTTAGGGTGCTTAAGTGCATCTTCTACTGTTACTTTATTTAATTGTTTGCTGTCAAACCCTAAAAATGGACCTCCCGAAGCTGTGAGAATAATTTTATCTATTGATGATACCTCCCCACATAGAGATTGAAATATTGCCGAGTGTTCAGAGTCAACGGGGATAATATCAACACCATGTTCTTTGGCTTTTTCCATCACTATCTCTCCAGCAACAACAAGTGTTTCTTTATTTGCAAGGGCAATCTTTTTGCCATGACATATTGCGTTAAGTGTTGGAGATAATCCGGCGTATCCCACAATGGCAGCTAATACACAATCAATGTTTTCTCCAGTAGGTAGCTCCTCAATTGCCTTTCCTCCTGCTGTTACCTCGATATCATACCCACTAAGGGCATTTTTTAAATCCGCATAACTCTTTACGTCGGCAATAGCAACGCGTGAAGGTTTATATTGTTTTGCTAACATCGCAAGGGTCTCCCAATCACTGCCAGCACTCATGGCATCAACCGAAAATAGTTCGGGTAGGTTATCAACCACTTTAAGTGCTTGTCTCCCTATCGAACCAGTAACGCCAAGAATGGCCAACTGCTGTCTACCCATACATTTTATGTTTTAAAAGATGATATATTTCTCAGGATCTACCGAGCTGCCATTCTCCCATATCTCGAAAAGCAACTTACACACACCTTCTGTGCCGTTACTTGTACACATTCGAGCAATTTTTTCAGGTATATCGCTCCCTTGTACATATCCAATAACTTCACGAGCAGAAACCTTGCTGCCAGCCTCTTTAGTTGGTCTAATAATTCCTTTGTATATTGAAACGATATTATTTTTGTGTTGCACCTGCATGATATAAGCGTAGTTAGGTGTCCACTCGCACGAGATAACAGTTCCTTCGTCGGTAGAGGTAACCACACCCGAACGACCACCCTCGATGATGATATTGTAGTGACTCTCCTCATAGCTGAAACGACGAATTAATTTTCCTTTAAGTGGTGGATATAGCTTTCTGCCACCTACAGATATGATACCTCTATTTAGTCCATTAAGAGGTTCTAATGTACGTTCACGTAGTACCGAGTCCAGTAGTTTTTGCGATACATCACTACTACCAATAGCACGTCCAACAGCAATCAGAGAATCTGGCACAAGACGTTTCTTTCTTTTTGCCACAACATCCATAATATTTTGTGTATATGCTTTCCATAAAACCAACTCATTATCAAGAGAATCCACTTTTTTTAATGCATTGATGATTGTTGCCTCAGAAATCATATTATCACCACGCTGTTTCATATAGTAGCGCAATATTAGCTCATCCGAAGGAACCTCATTCTCGTTGGGGAGAACATTATTTAAAAGAGTTTCAGTACTTATTACTCCATTATCCCCAACAAGACCAAGTGTTCGAACAACGGGAGTGTATATGATTAGCCACATTGTTGTTATTCCTAATATAACAACAGCGACCATGACTAATGAAAAAATTAATATGCCTTGTAATTTCACCTTATTTCTGTTTAAATATTGATACGTGACTACAAAGGTACAAAAAAAAACCGATTACAAAATTATTATATATCAAAAAAAAAGAAAATAGGTAATATTGGTGTGCGGAGGCTTGGCTTCCCTGCAAATGTGTTACAAGATAATGATAGAATATTTTGAGAGATAGGATTTTATTATTACTTTTGCACAAAATTAATATTATGAAGACAATAGAGCAGTTACAACACGATATAGTAGAAGAGTTTGAGGTTTTTGATGATTGGATGGATAAATACTCGTATCTTATAGAGTTATCAGACACTCTTCCTGTAATCGATGACAAGTATAGAGATAATGAGCATCTGATTGATGGTTGTCAGTCGCGCGTATGGATAAACTCTGAAATTGTTGATGATAAGATGATACTCACCGGAGATAGCGATGCAATTATCGTTAAAGGGCTTGTAGCTCTTCTTATCAGGGTTCTGAGTGGGCATACACCTCAAGAGATAGCAAATGCTAATTTACATTTTATTGAAGAGATTGGTATGAAAGAGAATCTCTCTCCTACACGCGCAAATGGGTTATTATCAATGATAAATAGAATAAAATTACTGGCAACACTATCGCAATAGTTTAGCCAGCGATTTTCTTTCATCCGATACACGTAGCGACTCAATAATTTTTTGTATCGCTTTGTTTTGAGTCCACTTATCAAGTGTATTATCTTTCAAATACTCATAGGTGCTGTCAAAACATTTAATGTAGCATACAGATAATGCCCATGCTACTGCCATTTTTACATAGTAGTAATCAA
>CAYIZU010000013.1:11816-19405 GCA_964367795.1 uncultured Rikenellaceae bacterium
CATCATCAATATAATAACATAAAAGCATTACTACACCAAAACGAACTATATACTCCTTGTCGCTCTTAAGGCATTGTAAGATATAGGGAAGCATATCGCTCCTATGTTTCTTTACTATCTTTAGCGATGTGCATAAGGAGTCGCAAATAGCCCAGTTGTCGATGTGTGGTACAAATTTCTGTAAATAGTGTTCGACAATACTATAATCCTTTATGCTACCTAATACAAGACCATATAACATGCGTTCATCGCATGTTTCATAGCACTCCCTTTTGAGAAAATCAATATAATTGCAATTCGAAATATCTTTGGCAAGTGCGCGCATCACAGGTAATCTAACACCTAACATATCATCCGCATTAGGAATCAATTTTTTTGAGAAATCACGATTTTTACTATCGGCATTCTCCCTAAGGTATTTTAAAATAAATTCTCTCTCCATATACAAATTTCTAATAAAAGAGGCCGCCTCGCCTTGCGAGACGGCCTCTTTTACTATAGAATTTTAAATATTACATATTCATACCGCCACATACATTGACAACCTGTCCTGTTACGTACGATGAAAGGTCAGATGCAAGGTATAGAGCTACATTTGCAACATCTTCTGGTGTGCCACCACGACGTAAAGGTATTTTAGATTCCCAATCCTTACGAACCTCCTCTGATAGCTGACCGGTCATGTCTGTAACGATAAACCCTGGCGCTATGGCATTTGAGCGTATATTACGTGAACCTAACTCTTGTGCTACTGATTTAGTAAAACCAATAATACCTGCTTTAGATGCAGAGTAATTAGATTGCCCTGCATTACCAGATACTCCAACAACAGAACTCATATTGATAAAGTTTCCGCTACGTTGTTTTATCATATATTTTTGAGCCGCCTTTGTAAGATTAAATACCGATTTAAGATTTACTTTCATCACCAAATCCCACATATCTTCACCCATACGCATAAGAAGTGAATCGCGAGTAATACCAGCATTGTTAACAACAATATCAATACGACCAAACTCTTTTACCACATCAGCCACAAACTCTTCCGATGCTTCAAGGCTACTTGCATCCGAAACATAGCCTTTTGCTGGCTTTCCAAATGCTTGTAACTCTTTTTCTGTATTTGTAAAATTATCATCTTTCACCATATCAGAGAAAGCAACGATAGCTCCTTCTTGAGCAAATTTCATAGATATAGCCTTACCGATGCCCCTTGCGCCACCTGTGATGATAGCTACTTTTCCTTCTAACAATCCCATTTTCTTTTCTTTTATTGGTTATACATCACTATATCGGCACGAAATAGCTTTGTGATTTTATTAAATTTCTCACTTGAAGAACCATAGTTTTTGTGTCGTTTATTATATCAAGATAAAGCATACTTGAACGTGTTGATGTCTCTTTCATCTTTATACGCTGTATTTGACGCTTAATAACCTGAGCGAAATCTTCAAATAGTGAGTCACGCATAGTAAGAGTATCCTCCAACTTACTAAAGTCGTTATCTTTTAATATGAACTGTATCATATCATAAATAACTTTAACTTTACCCTCAATCATACGTAAATCCTCTATTTGCTCTTGTGTAAAGCCTTTGTGATTATTGCTTATGTGTAGGTTCGACTGCTTAGTGATATTGCGTAGCGCTTTTGTCACATCGTTAGCATAGTCAACAACTTGAACATAATATGTGTAGCGTATTATACACCTTATATTTACGAACATGTGCCCTTTGATATAACTCACATGCATCACTATGTAATGCTTTAATAGCTCTTCTGTCTTCATTATATATTGCCTCCATAGAGTTGCTATATATATTCATCACCTCGTTAAGAGTTACACATATATCATGAGAACAGCTACTCATTATATCTTCATAGCTCGTAGCAACAGCTGCCTCCTCGCTTGTTTCGTCTTTATCTTTTCTGCGACGGTGAATCATATTACTCTTAACAATTACAAATATCGATACCAACACCATAGCACCAACGCCGAAGAAGCCTCCATACATTAATATTATTCCTATAGTGAAAGCCAATGTAAAAGCCATAAACGCGGTGAAGAACCATCCGCCAATTACTGTTAGCACACCTGTTATCCTGTATACTGCACTCTCCCTGCCCCATGCTTTATCAGCTAATGAGGTACCCATAGCAACCATGAAGGTAACGTATGTGGTTGAAAGAGGAAGTTTATATGATGTAGCAATACAGATAAGGATAGCCGCAGCAGTAAGATTTACTGTAGCACGAATTGCGTCAAAAGAGATGCCTTCATCGGCTGCCGTATTATTACTTGCAAAGCGAGACTCAACGAACTTCGTTACACGATGAGGCATTATAGCAGTTATCTTTTTATTGAAAGATACAGCACCTTGAACTAAATTACGCGAAAATAATGTTGAACCAAATCTCTCTTGCCCTTCGTCTTGGCGTGCAAGATTAACCTCTGTTTTAGTCACACTGCCTATCTTTTTAGAGGTAAATAGTGATATTATCATTACTAAACCTGCAGCTATTAGTACCCATGTGTCAGCCTGTGACTTTTGTGTTAACTCAACCATTATGTGATTAGCATCTCCTGCTGCCACTTTAAACGAAGTAAGACCAGCCATGAAGATACCGATAAAGTTTACAAGGTCATTTCCTGCGAAAGCAAGAGCAAGAGCAAATGTGCCGGCAAGTATTGATAGTTTTAATATGTTAACTTTCAATACCTTATTAAGAAGTAGCATGATAAAGCTCCATACTACAAACATTGCCAACTGGAAAAGCCAAAAATTTTCATTTATATACTTCACAAACTCTTTAGGCTCGTAAACGGTGCCTTTCATTCCTTTCACGATAGCAAAATAACTTATAGCCGTAAAAACGATACCACACCATAAAAATCCGTATTTATCAAAACGTGATTTGTAGTCGAATGTAAACAGAATACGCGATATATACATCACTATCATACCTGCCGCAAAGGCTATGACGACGGATAAGAGTATTCCAAAAATTATACCCATAGCTTGCGATGAGTTGATGAATTGAGCTATTCCGCCCACTGCATCTGCGCTCCATAATTTATATGAGCCTACAGCTACCGCCCCTCCAAGTAAACCGAAAATCAACGATACTGTCGTTGAGGTCGGCATGCCAAAAGTATTGAAAAGGTCTAATAGTATGATGTCTCCAAACATTACAGCAAGGAAGAGCATCATAATTTCATAGTAGGTAAACATGTTGGGGTTAAAAATACCCTTTCGAGCTACCTCCATCATACCATTTGATGATACCGAGCCCACAATAATACCCACTGCCGCAACTATTAATATAGTGCGAATCGTTGCCACCTTTGAACCGATTGCAGAATTTAAGAAGTTAACCGCGTCGTTAGATACTCCAACAGTTAAATCCATTATCGCAAGCAATCCAAGCAGTACAATGGCAATAAAGAAAAAAGTTTCCATAATTTATTAAGTTTCAATAGTTCTCGCATAAAATCCAACATCCATATAACTCATATGCACGTAAGAAAGCGTAAAAATATGAATTTTTTTTCAACTCACAAAAAATATAATTACTATTTATGCTAAGTATTTGTTACGATGTTTGTCACATGTGTCTCTAAGGCATAAAATAGAAATTGTCTCAAAAACATTTTTGTCACTTCCTGAATCGCACAAATACTCACGTACATAAGTACGCTCCGTTTTATACTCATCACGAAGTACCAAAACGGAATTTTGATACAAATTTCTAATAAAAAAGACCGCCTCGAAATAATTCGAGACAGCCTCTTTTTTATATAAAGGGGAGTTCTAATAATCTACTCCTCGCTTACGGCTTTGAATATAGATACATCATCGCAATCTGTAGATAGTATATATGCCATATGACCTTTACATATCGACTCTCCACGCATTACATAAGATTTCGCAGCTCTTAGGTACTCCTCAACGCCACAGCCAGCAGCTGTTGAACAATCACAGTTCGCAGCCTCTGCCTTAGTAACATTACGTAGCAGAAGGTGTGAGTGTATAATATATCCAGCCATTTCAACAAGCCTGCGTGCATGGAAATCAAGATATTGACCATCTGCTTTAGATGTAACATACTCGGTGGCTTTCTGATACTCTTCGCGCATAGCAATTAGTCTCTTAAGAAGTGGTTCAGTATATGCACATTGTGCCTCTGCCTCATAACCAACGATTGCCTTTTCAAACACACCAGTCACAACGCCACGAATAGCTGCTACAACTTGTAGTTGACTCGTTCCTTCGTAGATGTTTGTGATACGTGCATCGCGAACATAACGCTGAATAGGGTAATCTTTCATATATCCAGAACCGCCATGTATCTGTAATGAGTCATATGTCACTTCGTTAGCATACTCCGAAGAGAATAGCTTAAGAAGTGGAGTAAACACATCTGATAACTTATTATATTCTTTCATCTCATCGCGCTCCTCCTTCTCTAACTTACGCTCTTTGCTTATATGATAATATGTCTTGTAAACATCAACAAAACGAGCTGTTTCATATAACATAGCGCGCGACGCTAATGTTTTTGCATGCATATTTGTTAACATCTCATAAACAGGAGGGAAGTCAATGATAGCTTTTCCAAACTGCTTACGCTCTTTCGCATATTTCAGACCCTCACGATAAGCAGCCTCACAGATACCAACCGATTGAGCACCAATACCAAGACGCGCAGCGTTCATTAGTGCCATTACGTAGCGAATAAGCCCCATCTTACGATCGCCTACTAACTCCGCAGGAGCATCAGTAAATACTAATTCACAAGTAGGAGAGCCAATAATTCCTAATTTATGCTCTATACGACGTACTTTAACACAATCATGAACTCTATCGTAAACGAAAAGAGATAATCCACGTGCATCGTTTGTTCCCTCTTCTGAACGCGCTAAAACTAATGATATATGTGCGTCGCCGTTAGTAATGAAACGCTTAACACCATTTAATAACCATGTTTGACGCTCCTCGCACCAATGAGCCTTTAACTGTACAGCTTGTAGGTCACTACCTGCATCTGGCTCGGTAAGGTCCATAGCACAAGTTTCACCTTTAGAAACGCGAGGAAGATAGTGATGATTTTGCTCTTCAGAAGCAAATTCATGAAGTGTTTCAGCACAATCCTGAAGACCCCATATATTACCAAAACCTGCGTCGGCACGACCTATAAGTTCACACGACATAGTAAAAGCAACAAGTGGGAAATTAAGACCATCATATTTACGAGGTAAAGACATACCATAAACACCCGCTTGTATGAGTGTGTCATGGTTCTCTTGTGTTCCACGAGCATAAACAACGTGATTATCTACCACTTGAGGCCCTTCAACATCAACACTCTCCGCATTTTTATCAATTGTCTCTCCACATATCTCACCTACTATCTCTACACTTTATGATAGTTATCAATAGCATCTTCGTATGATGCAGGTGCCATTTCATCATTTGCACTATCTTGATAATTATTCTCTTTTAAGTCTACAACTTTTCTCACCAACGGGTGATCAAGATGAAACTGTATATCTTTATTATCTAAAAAGAAATTTTTCATTTTTCCTACTATTTATTGTTCTCTTTGTAATACTTTATCATCTTAGGTATAACCTCCTCAACCTTACCACATATAGCATAGTCAGCTATCTGGTTGATAGGCGCGTTAGGGTCGTTATTGATAGATATAATCATAGCCGATTCCTCCATACCAGCAGTGTGTTGTATCTGTCCAGAGATACCGCAAGCGATATATAGCTTAGGGCGAACAGTAACACCTGTTTGGCCAATTTGTCGAGCATGCTCACAGAACCCTGCATCAACCGCAGCGCGTGAAGCTCCAACCTCACCACCTATGTTGGCAGCTAATTCGTGAAGTAGGTTAAAACCCTCCGGCGAGCCTACGCCATATCCACCTGCAACGATAATACCTGCATCTTTAATATTGATATCCAATTTTTCAATATGACGTTCGATGATTTTTACAACCTCGTCAGCATCAGTTAGGTATTTTTTTACATCAATAATCTTAACCTCTGCCGGTGTTGGGTTTTCAATCTCCTCTTTTTTCATTACACCCTCACGCACCGTTGCCATCTGTGGGCGACAATCAGGATTGATGATAGTTGCAATGATATTACCTCCAAATGCAGGACGTATTTGATACAGTAAATCTTTATATGTCTTTCCTGCCTTTTTATCTTCGTGATCACCTATCTCTAAAGATGTACAGTCAGCAGTTAGTCCGCTATGCAATGCAGACGACACGCGAGGTCCTAAATCTCTACCAATAACCGTTGCACCTAATAGTGCTATTTGTGGCTCCTCTTCACGGAAAACGCCGCAAACAACAGCAGAATGAGGCAGTGTACGATATGGCTCAAGAGATTCACACTCTGCCTTATGTACTACATCAGCACCATATTTGCTTAATAGATTTTCAACACCTTCGAGATTAGCACCAAGTATGATAGCCTCCACTTTACAGCCTAATTGATTAGCTAAAGAGCGACCTTTTGTTAAGAGCTCTAAACTAACCTCCGACACCACGCCATTGTGGTTCTCACAATATACAAATATATTATTCATAGTTAAATTCGTTTAATAATTATTCAATTGTGTGGTTAGCTACTAATTCGCCCATTAAATCACGAATATCCTCGTCGGCAGCTGTCAGCCTCTTCGACTCTTTAGCTTGAAACACAACATTCTCTATCTTCTTAACCTTTGTTGGCGAACCAGTACCTCCTAACTCATTATCATCAACTACAACGTCTGCAGCACCCCACTCTTTGATAACAAGATAATCGCGCACTTCGCGAACATTTGAGATATAATCATCCTCTACATCCGACAATTCGCTTGGTGTCATAGCATGCTTGTATTTCATAAGCAGACGCGCATTACGTGGGCGACATTCAGGAGCCGATTCGTTGACAGTAATAACAAGTGGAAGTGGTGCAGTAACTACCTCAACACCATTTTCAATACGACGCTTTATTGTCATAATACCATCTTCGTATTTCTCAACATTCTCAACATATGTAACCTGTGGTAAGTTCATTTTTTCAGCAACTTGAGGCCCCACCTGTGCAGTATCACCATCAATAGCTTGTCTACCAGCAATAATTAAATCAGGCTTTATTTCGCGTATTGCAGCCGATAGTGCATACGAGGTTGCAAGAGTGTCAGCTCCAGCAAATTTACGATCTGTTAAAAGAACTCCACCGTCGGCACCGCGGAACATACTCTCACGTATTATTTCAGCTGCGCGTCCTGGTCCCATTGTTAAAATGGTAACTGTTGTTTCTTTACACTTATCCTTTAATCTTAATGCTTGCTCTAACGCATTAAGGTCCTCTGGGTTAAAAATCGCCTCAAGAGCAGCCCTGTTGACTGTTCCATCCTCTTTCATAGCATCTTTACCCACATTTCTGGTATCTGGCACTTGTTTTGCCAATACTACAATCTTTAAGGGTTTTGTCATCTTACAATTTTTTTTATTAAATAAATCTTCTATTATTTCCGTAATAAATATGCTAAAATTTCGCGCACATCGCTGCAAAGATAA
>CAYIZU010000014.1:0-2705 GCA_964367795.1 uncultured Rikenellaceae bacterium
ATGATAAGGTTACACGGGGGATGTTAATAGGATTAAGTGGTAACACAGGTAAATCATTCTTGCCGCACCTTCACTATGAGGTAAGGTATCGCAATAGGGTGTTAGATCCGTTTGATTTCTTCTTTGGAGAACTTAATCACAGTGAGCATCATACACTACGTACTGAGTCAGAGCTTAATATACAATCGTTTGACTAATGAAGAAAAGTAATACCCCAAGCATCATAATGGTACTAATAGCAGTAACTATATGGGGAATATCATATATGGACAAAACAGTTAATAGGTGTTATTAGTGCTACGTTACTAATATTTCTGCGCATGATAATAGCATCAACGCTATTAATATTATTTGGGTTGATTACCAAAAGCATCAATAAAGTGGCCAGAGATGATATTAAAAGATTACTTTTACTTGCATTTTTCCAACCATTCATATATTTTATCTTTGAAATAGAGAGCCTCAAAGAGAGTTCACCTACGATAATTGCTCTAATAATGGCACAGATTCCTCTATTCGCTGCAATATTTAACATATTGGTTAGGCGCAAAAAGGTACCTAAGAATATATTTGTTGGCATTACTATCTCTATTGTAGGGGTCTGCCTTGTCATGTTATGTGGAGATAATGCCTCACTTATGACAACACCTTACGGCGTAACAATGGGCATGTGCGCTATGCTATGTGCAATAGCATATATGACACTAACAAAAAGACTATTAGAAAAATATAGCCCGTATACTGTTATGACTTATATTCATGCAATAGCATTCTTTTACTTCTTGCCGTTTGTACTGATATTTGACATAGAGCAACTAATGAGTATAAATTTCAGTTTTGATTTTATATATCCTGTATTAGCTCTTGGAGTTTTATGCTCGGCAGTAGCATTCATATTGATGGGATATGGGATAAAAAATCTGGGGGTTATTCCATCCTCTTTGATAAACAATCTATCGCCAGGTGTTACTGCGTTAGGGATGTATTTTATGTTTAACGAACATCTCACGGCATTACAAATAGTGGGCATCTTAGTGTCAATAAGTGGATTGACGATAGGTCTCAAAAGAGTTATTCGTTAAGTTTCACGAATAACCTTATCTACTCCACTCCCCCACCTCTAATTCGCTTATTGCTCCATTATCAAGAGTTAAACGTACAGCCGTTCTAACATTGTGGAAACCATAGTTTCCAGCAGCTCCTGGATTAATATGTAGCAGATTGTAATCTATATCATTCATAACTTTCAAAATATGAGAGTGACCACTTATAAATATGCGAGGTTTTACCTCTCTTATTTTTCTCTCTGTCTCCGAATTATAATTACGAGGATAGCCCCCTATGTGTGTCATAAGTATTGAGACGCCATCAACCACTGCCTCAGCATATTTTGGGCACTCTCTACGCATCAACGAATCGTCAATATTACCATAGACGGCTATCACCTCATGTTTCTCACGCAAAGTATCAAGCAGAGCAATATTTCCAATATCACCCGCATGAAATAACGTTGTACAGCTACTTAAAAATTTAAGAACTTTATCATCGATATATGAGTGCGTATCTGATATTATCCCTACTGTTGTCATTTACAATATCTATCAATTGTTTGATTAATAGCCTCGGTGCATACCGGACAAAAAATCTTTTCCCCACCAAGTGAGCGCATTAAGCAATTTACCATAGGCCTATAAACCCCTTTTTCTACATATCCACCACCTTCATAAACACCAACTCTCTTAGTCGACTTTTTAGTTATCTTCGTAGGTATAGGCGTATTTTTTGGTAATAAACTATTCCATATCTTCTTTTTAGAGAAATCTTTTAAAGTCGTAAGGTTCTCCTCCCATGGCTCACGCTCGGATGAAAAATACTCATTAGTAAAGCCGTTAGCAGCATACTCGTCGCCAAGAGATACAAACGAATGTCCTATCTCGTGGATATGAACTTCACCAGCAAGCTCTTTATTACGTGCAGAGCCCATGCCATAAAAGTTATATATACCACCACCACCATATTTAAGAGTGTTTCCAATGATATAAATATTATCATACGGCACACTACCAGCCGCCTTGCAAACGGTTGTATAGTCCTCAATAGTAAAATATCTCTCCGAGCCAAAGGTATAGAAGTTGCCCCCAAAGAAGGTGTCCAACCATATATTCTCACCCGGTATTGTTACTCCGCTATCCTTTGATGGAGTCCAAACAGCTCGCACATTAAAATCTTTCCTGCGCTCCTTATAAGGAGAAAATGAGAATATCTGCTCCACAAATTTAGCACAATCATTACGAAATAACTCCTCTTCATAAGCAGCATAGCCTTCTCCAAGAATGACGATATCAACCTTTTTCTCGTAATGTCCATTATACTGCAAGTCGAAAGTTCGGTGCTCGGCCCCTCTCTTATCTATATCATAAGCGTTAGGGTCAACAACATGCGAAAATTTCTTATAAAATTCATTATCTTTTAGCGAGCGACTATATATCTCCACAATAACCTTATTTTTCGGATAAGGAAACTGCACAGATTCAGGGTACGAGCGCTTCATAATCTTAGCCTCATTGGTATCAAGCCACTCATTAAAGAGTGTATTATAGCATTTAGAGTATAGGAGCTCCTTTGTTTCAAAATCACGAATATTTAACATCTGTATGCCATAGTGAGTGGTATCAATTAGATAATCCTTATTTCCTGCCCAAATA
>CAYIZU010000014.1:2715-8956 GCA_964367795.1 uncultured Rikenellaceae bacterium
AGACTCTTTTGCAGCAGCAACAAAAGCATAATCCTCCATTCCCATACCGCCAGAGTGCATGAAATCAAAGCGCATAGCGTTATCTGTAAAATGTTTGCCGTATTGAGCAAACAAAATGTTGCTGGTAAAAACCAGCAACATTAAGCACATTATTTTTTTCATTACGATTTTTAGTTTTCGTACTCTTTAACAATCTTCTCTACATCTTCAACGGTTACTCGACCATATACCTTCTCACCAACAAGAACAACTGGTGCAAGACCACACGCTCCAACGCAACGTAGCGATGATAATGAGAATTTCCCATCTTCCGTAGTACCTCCTGCCTCGATATTTAGTACCTTTTTAAATTCGTCCAATACTTTTTCTGCACCTCTAACATAGCAAGCTGTACCCATACATATAGATATTGGATGCTTCCCTTTTGGTGTCATAGTAAAGAATGAATAGAAAGTTACAACACCATACACTTTTGAAGGTGCAATACGCAACTGTTTTGCCACGATAATTTGCACTTCAACAGGTAGATAACCAAAGTAGTGCTGTGTTTCGTGAAGAATATTTATAAGATCTAATTGCGAGTTATTATTTCTCTCACATATCGCAATAATATCTGCCTCAGCCTTTGGAGATATCGTTACTGGTTTTCTTTCCATAATATATTGTTCTATTTTGACTTGTTAAAATAATGAGTATGTAGTAAGTGATGCGCCTTATCGCTCATTGGCTTACCAAGATACTCTTGATATAGGTTCAAGATATATGGGTTAAGATGTGATTTACGCACTTTCTTATTGCTATCCTCGGTGTATAGAGCACCCGCACGAGCCTTAAGTACTGAACTATCACCATGGTGTAGAGGCTGACCTCCACCACCAATACATCCTCCCGGACATGCCATAATCTCAATAGCATGATATTCACATCTTCCTTCACGTATATCATCTAACATCTCTCTTGCATGACCTAATCCATGGGCAATACCCAACTTCAGTTCAAAACCATCAAGATCAACCGATGCACGCTTAACGCCTTGTAAACCACGTACCACTTCGAAATCAACTTTCTTAAGCTCGTGGCCAGTGTGTAGCTCATAAGCAGTACGTAGAGCAGCTTCCATTACACCACCCGTTGTACCAAATATTACACCTGCTCCTGTTGACTCTCCAAGTGGATTATCAAAATCTTCATCGTTTAAGCTATTGAAATCAATAGATGCACGTTTGATAAGTGCTGCTAACTCGCGCGTTGTTAATGAGTAATTAACATCTGGATCGCCATCAACCTTAAACTCGTCACGAGCACACTCATACTTCTTAGCTAAACATGGCATTATTGACACTACAACTAAGTCTTTACGATCAATACCCATCTTTTCAGCCCAGTAGCTCTTAGCAATTGAACCAAACATCTGCTGCGGAGAACGAGCAGTTGATGGGATATCTAACATATCTGGATAATGATATTCAAAGAAGTTAACCCATGCAGGACAACATGATGTTAAGATTGGTAAACGCACATCCTTATCTCCCTTAAGGAACTTACCAAGCCTATTAAGAAGCTCTGTACCCTCCTCCATGATTGTAAGGTCGGCTGCGAAATCAGTATCAAATACCTTATCGAAACCAAGTTCACGTAGAGCCGCTGCCATCTTACCTGTCACACTAACACCTGGCTCTAAACCAAACTCTTCACCAAGTGCTACACGCACAGCTGGAGCTGTTTGAACAATAACGGTCTTATTTGGATCAGCTAAATCGTCTATTAATTGGTTAACGAAGCTACGCTCTGTAAGAGCCCCAACAGGACACACTGCAACACACTGTCCGCAGAATGTACACTCCGACTCTTTTAACGTTTGCTCAAAAGCTGTTGAAATAACTGCCTCGAAACCACGATTTACAGCACCAAGAGCACCCACTGTCTGTACCTCGTTACACATAGCCTCACAACGACGACAATAGATACATTTATCCATATCACGTATTATCGATGATGCCACCTCTTTCTTACGTGGAACGCGAACACCTCCAGTGAAAGGAAGCTCTCTTACATTAACGCGGATAGCAAGATTTTGCAACTCACAATTTCCACTTTTAGGACAACGTAAACAGTCGTTAGGGTGATCTGATAATATTAACTCAACAATCATTTTTCGTGCATTCATCACGCGTAATGAACTTGTTAATATCTCCATGCCAGGTGCACACATTGTTGAACATGCAGGAGCAAGGTTTCTTCTTCCTTTTATCTCAACCACACACACACGACATGATGCAGGTACACTCTGAATACACATATCCTTCAAATCAATATGGCAGAGTGTAGGTATCACTACATTTATCGACTTAGCTGCATCAAGGATAGTTGTACCCTCTACAACAGTAATAAGTTGATTATTTATTTTAAGCGAAATCATTTTCATAACTAACAGGTTTTAATAGCTTTAAATTTACACACTTTCTCGCAATTACCACACTTGATACATTTCTCTAAATCAACTGTGTGCGGTTTCTTAACCTCGCCATAGATAGCATCAACAGGACACTTACGCTTACAAAGTGTACATCCAACGCACTTATCTGGCATAATATAGTAGTTAAGTAGGTCTTTACACTGACCCGCAGGACATGTGCGCTCGTTGATATGAGCCAAATACTCATCATAGAAGTTATCAAGAGTTGATAAAACTGGGTTTGGTGACGTTTGACCAAGACCACAAAGAGCCGAATCTTTTATCACCTCACAAAGACGACGAAGTGTAACAAGAGTCTCCTCGGTTCCCTCTCCCTTTGATATTTTATCTAATTGCTCATAAAGACGCTTGTTACCGATACGACATGGAGTACACTTTCCACAAGACTCCTCTACAGAGAACTCAAGATAGAATTTCGATACTGCAACCATACAGTCGTCTTCATCCATAACAATCATACCTCCTGAACCCATCATTGAGCCAGCAGCAAGCAGGTTATCAAAATCAATTGGTATATCAAGATGTTTTTCTGTTAAACAACCGCCAGAAGGACCTCCTGTTTGTACTGCTTTAAACTTCTTACCATCCTTGATACCACCACCGATATCATAAATAACTTCACGTAAAGTTGTTCCCATTGGCACCTCAATAAGACCAACGTTATTAATCTTACCTGCTAATGCAAATACCTTCGTACCTTTAGATGTTGCTGTTCCTATTGAGCTAAACCATTCAGCACCCTTAGTCATAATAACTGGGATATTAGCCAAAGTCTCAACGTTATTAACGTTTGTTGGTTTTCCAAGGTATCCACGCTCTGCAGGGAATGGTGGCTTAACAGTAGGCTCACCTCTATGTCCTTCCATTGAGTGAATTAACGCTGTCTCCTCACCGCAAACAAAAGCACCTGCTCCGTAACGTATATCTATATCGAATTTAAAGTCTGTTCCAAGTATATTCTCACCAAGTAAACCATGCTCGCGAGCCTGTGAAATAGCTATTTTAAGACGATCAATAGCAAGCGGATACTCTGCACGAATATATATCAATCCTACAGTAGCACCAGTACTGTAACCGCATATCGTCATAGCCTCAATAACTGAATGGGGATCCCCTTCCATTATCGATCTATCCATAAATGCTCCCGGGTCGCCCTCATCGGCATTACATACTACATATTTTTGATCAGCAGCATTTTTCGCAGCAAATTCCCATTTCAAACCAGTTGGGAAACCACCACCTCCACGACCTCTTAGTCCTGAAGCCTTGATAACGGCAATAACATCTTCTGGTTTTGAATCGAAGATAGACATGGCAAGAGCTTGGTATCCATCACGTGCTATATATTCGTTAATATCCTCTGGATCAATAAATCCACAGTTTCTTAACGCCACACGTTGCTGCTTTCCATAGAAAGGTATATTCTTTGAATCAGGAATAACCTTTGAATCATCTGGATTACGATATAAGAGCCTCTCCACCCTATCGCCTTTAAGGATATGTGAGGTAATTATCTCCTCTGAATCCTCTGGCTTTACCTGCACATAGAATGTGTTATCAGGCACCACTTTAACAATTGGACCTTTCTCACAAAATCCAAAACAACCTGTTGGCACAACATTAACACCACCAGCAGGTATATGAGCTGCTATTGATGTGCGTAACGAGGTAATAATATCATCACTTAATGATGCCTTACAACCGGTTCCTGCACATACGAGTAGCTCCATTTGAGGCGTTTTCTCACTTAAACCAACACTCTCGTTAGTAATAACTAAGTCGCTCTCTTCTCTAACTTTTAACGCCTCTAATGTTTTAAGACGTAAAGCATTAAGCTCTTCTCTTGAATTAATCTTCATATAGTTCGTTTTGATCAATATAAATATAGTATTACGCTATTTGACCGCAAAAGTAGTTATTGTTTTTCAGATAACAAAACTTTTTTATAATTTTTTTTACCTAATTTTAGGTATAATGAAAAAAATAGAAAGTACGCTCACGACAGTATCAATACAAAAATTACAAAAATGTTACTTATATACTACCTATTTTCAATTAGTTATAGGGGAGTTCTATTTTCTCCCTAATTTTAATTTTTCTATAGTTTTTATTCTATTTCGGCTTCTTCAAGATGACTCGTAGTGGCTCCTACTTGACTTTTTGAAGAAGTCGAAAGAGGGTGAGAAATTTTGGAAAAGTATTTTAGGGAGAAATTAGAACTCCCCTATAAGTCATAATAGCTTATGGTTTCATCTGCTTTTTGGGAATATTCATTCCAATTGCCACCTACTTTTTTTAAATACTCGGCATAAGCGAGATATGCATTAGCTAATTTTCGTGCATAATCATCCGATGAATAGGTCATCACATCTAAAGCTTCGCAATATGATTCATACGCCTTCTCTATTTTTTTCCTATTTTGTTCGGGTTTATAGTTCAAGCACACATCAATCCACAACTCAAGAATAGGCATTATCTTAGGAATAGCATAACCAGCCTCGTTAAGACCTTGATCATTTATCATATCGATAGAATACTCGAGATAGTTCGACATTTCACCTATATCACCTTTGAAATGTTTCGCATAGTTATAGTAAATCAATACTGCCTCCACTAAGTTATTTCCAGAGTTAACAATATCATGAATTAATTCATCCTCTATCTCATTATCGGTTAAATTCACCTTGCCCTGTAATATCTCTTTATAGTATTTACCAATCTTTAGCTCTCGACTCTCTTTCAGTTGTTTATCTTCAATATCTTTTAACTCCACCATATAAAGCTCTTCATACCCAACCCTTTCTACATTGTAAATATGCTCAATATATGCCTTCTCATCTTGCTTGCTAACAAAACGGAGTATATGACTTCCCATTCCTAAAGTCAATCGTGTTAAAGCTCCACTGCTTGCCTCGCAAACAAATTCATAATCTTTATACACATTAACATTGGTGTCAATACGAACCTTTAATGTCATGAAATTAGCCGGCTCATCTTTCTTACCAACAAGCCCAGCAAGCTTTATCATATCATCCACAGACAACCCTTGATGTACGGTGGTATTGGTTACATTATAACTTTCTGTATTTATCTCCTCTTTGTGTCCATATACCTCTTTCGCTGAGATGGTATTACCATCTCCGATATTTAATCCTCCTGCGGTAGGTGATTCCGAGATAAAATCTTTACCTCCACACATGAAACAAAAGCGACTCTCTTCTTGGTTTTCCGTATTACACGATGTACACTTCTTCATATTATATATCTCTATTTCCTAATTTTTTCTAAATAATCTTTAGCTCTCACATATAGGTCATTCTCTTTATCAACGGCCTCGAAATAATCTATAACCAGCTGAAAATGTATCTCTGCAAATTCCGGAAAATTGTCATAATAAGAACTCAAACCTATATTAAAATTAGCTATCGCCACATTATATTCCTCATTCTCAATCATTGCATAAAATTCTGCCGCAATAGCATAATCGGTCATTGCATCATCATATTTTTCTTTGCTAAATTTAAGCGTCCCTCTATCCATATAGGCGTTAGCAGTATATATTCTTGATTCTTCACGAGCAGCTTCGCTCTCTGTAGGGTAAGAGATACACCTATTAAAATAGAATTCCGCCTCGTCAGAGTTATCAAGTGCAGAGTAATTATTGCCTATACGAAGCAATAATTTCTTCAAACTCTTTATATCCTCCATCTCTATAAAAAGCTTTAAAGCCTTCTCACTATACGATATAGACTCCTTATATTTCGG
>CAYIZU010000014.1:8966-19275 GCA_964367795.1 uncultured Rikenellaceae bacterium
CATGAGCTGATAGCTATTTCCCATTCTATCATATAGTAGTGCTAACTTTGACTTATCAAAATTAGATTCACCCCAATTCTCTACCTTTTTGAAATAGTTAATTGCCTCTACATCATTGTCATTATAGTAGTAACTAATAGCCAATTCATGACATATCTCCATACTTTGAGCACTATCATCATTAACTAATTTCAATGCCTGTAAATATGTTGATATCGCATCTTCGTACTGCTTTTCATCATAATATTTCTTAGCCTGCTCCTGATAAGAGGTTGCTAACTCCAACTCCTTTGTGCGCCTAAGTCTCTTTTCAACCTCTGCAAGCGACACATTTAATAGGCTCTCAACTCCAACACTATCTACATTATAGACCTGTTCAATAAAGATATTTTCATTACTTTTACAAACAAAGCGCATAACATAGCTCCCTTTCCCAAGGGTTATACGTGTTATGCTATTACTGAATGCCTCACACACAGGCTCATAATCCTTATACACGACAACATCACGGTCAACTCTAATTTTCAAGGTCATAGTTGAGCTATTACCCTCACTCTTACCAAAAAGATTAGCAAGTTTAACAACGTCATCCATTGCTATGCCTTTATTAATGGTGGTATTAACATTATAATTATCTGCATTTATCTCCTCTTTATGACCATAAACCTCATTTGCAGAGATTGTATTACCATCTCCGATATTAAGACCAGCCCCCTTAGCAGATTCTTCAATAAACTTGCTCCCTCCACACATAAAACAGAAACGACCTTCATCTGGATTCTCTGTTTCACACGACGCACATTTTTTCATACGTTTATAATTTGTTTTTCAGTTATCGCATGTAACTATTCAACTTTTAACTCTATATTTTCAACTTTCAGCCAATTATCCTGTAATAATTCACCAGTAACAACAACACTCTGCCCCTCAAAAGGGGCAAAAAAATTGTCATTAACCTCATAAACATCCTCGCGCGCAAGAGTGTATCTCTCTCCCGACTCTATAACCAAAAAAGTGTAGACGCCCTCCGACTTAGATCCTTGATTCATTATTTCGCGCACTATAACGCCCTCAACTCTATTCATAAAAGATAATTAGTTGCGTGTACCACAAGATTCACAGAAAATATCATCAATCCCCATAGAGCTATTGCAATTAGAACATGCCTTTACACCTTTTGGTGCCATTGGTGGCGGTGGTGGAGTCGCTCTGCTGAAATAGTTAGCAAATTCATTGAGTTGCGACACAAGTAACCAATTATTCACCGCTGTTGAGTAAATGTTTGTAGAAGATGTAACAACTCCACTATTAATCAGTTCAACAACTTGCGCATGCGTATGTTGCACATTCTCTCGCCCTGTAACATGCACAAAATAGGCTGCTCCCATTGCTGGAGGCGGTGGTGGCGTGTTTACTGATGTTGGAGTTCCATTTCTATTATTAGCAATATCCGCCGACATAGCCATCATACTCTCTGCCATACGCTGCATATTACGTGTCTGTTCCATCATTCTCTCTGCCTCGGCATCCTTATTACTACGCATCTCCTGCATCCTATCCCTATTCATCTCGTCTAACTTATCGTAGTACTCTTTCTGCTGCTTAGCATCATTTTGGGCAAGAGCCGTTGCGGTATCACTACTCATAGTGTTACGTGAAGCTAACAGCTGCTCCCAGCTCATACCCTTCTCATGCTCTTGCTGACTCTCTTGAGACTCCATATCTCGCCTATGCTGTGCATCGGCATCCTCACGCTCTAAAGCCTTTAGCTTACCCATCCTTTCAAGAGAGTCATCAGCCATCTTCTTTATACGCTCACGTTCGCGCTCTTTTCTCTCATCCTCGTAATCGTCCCTAATACGGCTCTCATCAACATCTATCTGCGCCTCACCAAGACGCACCTTACGCATCCTTTCAAGATTAAGCTCCTCAACCTCTGCAATAGCACGCTGTTGCTTCATGAATAGTAATTGGTCCCTATCAAATTGCTTAGATGCCATCTCTGCCTCAACTGCAGCTAACTCATCATCACTCTTTGCTCGGCGTATATTACCCTCAAGCTCCATGACCTCAAGGAACTTATTAAACTCATCGCGACTTAACAGATTATCTTTGTTTACTTCAAGAAGTTTTTTCTCTTTATTAACCTCTCGCTGGGCGTCAAAAACCTCCTGTTCATCAACATGTAAATTTAATCTATTCTTAAAATCGTTACTACGCACCAAGTAATCTAACTCTCTTTCCGAAAGGTATAGTTCACGACTAAGTGTCCTAAAACGTTCTAAATCTTCATCAGCAACAGATATATCCTCTATTCTAACAACGGCAACACCATGAACCGATTTATTCACTATATCGATGACCTTACGCTCTATCTTGGCCTTTACGTCTTCTGGTATACGCTGCTCACTCACCTCAACATCGAATAGCTCTTCGGTAAGAGCCGACTTAATGGCGGGAGCTATTAAATCTGCTATGAAAGAGGTTGAAACTGATGCCCTATCAGATAGGTATTGTGTAGCAAAACTTTCAAAATTACTTATTTTGAATATAGCCCTCAAACCTATATTTACATCTAAATATTTGGTTTTTACTGTTAGCGGTGTAAACTCGGAATAACCATCAAGCGACGCTTGCTGCTGCCCTAAAACTAATTCAAAGTTCTTATTTAACATCAAAGTTAAGGATAAAGCATCCCCGTCGCGCATAGAACGAATAACATCCTCCACACTATTCTGACGCTTAGGGTCGTTAGTGCTATCATACACATTATCTTTAACTTTCTTTCCAAATATAGCATTGAGGATAGCCTTAAAACCTCTCTTTACACCCTCTGCGGCACCACCAACACGACTCTCAAGAATCTTATTCACCTCTGTAGTGTCAACAAAGTCGTATATACCACCATTTATTTCGGCCAAAAGCTTACCTTTTGAGCGGATATGCGCTATTGTTCCCTCGTTAATAATTACACCCTGCGCTGAATCATATTGAGCCATCTCTGTCTCATTAATACGGCGCGCAACTTCCCCTTGTTGTATATTCCAGAATATACGCTTGTCAATAGTTGATATTTCACCACCTTTAGATGCCGTATCAACCATACTATGACCACAACTCGTACAGAATTTCGCATTTGGATTCAACCCACTATTACAATTGGGACATATAGCGACACCCTCTGTGCTATTACCTCTCTCAACTTGCGTTCCACACCCTGTGCAGAACTTTGCTCCGGGCTTTAGCTCCGAATTACATTTTGAACATTTCATAGGTTATCTATTTTGAAGTTAATATATTTGTTATTTCTGCTTTCTCATTACTAACGGCAATTGTTATTCTATCTACTGTATCTTCATTCGTTTCATAGACAAAAAGATACTCCTTACTCTTATCACTATAATCAACTTGTGTGATGGAGTTAAGAGCGCGCGGTTCAATTCCTAAGTATTTATATAGGTGCTCATTCACCTTCTCTCTTATAGCTGATATATTTGAATCAACTAAGCCCCTAACAGTAGATAGTATATTATCATTATTAGCGTCATACACATTTTTAGTCTCGAAATCAATAGTTTTTCCCTTTTCTGCTATTGGTTGGAAATTGGAGTAATCACTACCCTTCTCCTCTTCGCCATCAATAAAACCGATAATAGAAGGGTCCCCAAAAAGATTAAACTCAACTATTGTAACAGCTCCAACAGGGGAGAAACGATAAACATTCTCTAAATACTCTTTGCGCGCATAGTGCAATGCAGCTCCAAGAGGTAATCCAATGGCGAGAGCCTCCAGAAACAATTTACACAAAAGATCTGCATTGGCAAGCATATACTTCTGATTATAATCGTTGACTCCACTACCAAAGGCGATACGAGAAGAACCCATATAGCCCACACTACCGCCTGAAAGAGAACTTTTTAACATTGAATAATCAACTGCTAAATCTATAAATTTAGCACCATAGCAAGCCTCCGTAACAACAATATTTGGTTCCTCTGTAGTTTGCATATATGCTGGTGAAACACCGGATATGCAGCCTACTACGCTACCATCTTCTATAACATCTCCTAAAAAATTGGCATTAGAAGGTGAACCGCTACCGTGCATGTTATAGTAATAAAGATTTGCCTCTCCGTCGAACTGACCACCAACACTCTCCAAGGTTGTATCTGGCGTTGTAACAAACTGACTAACATTTCCTAACGGAAGTAGCCTCTTTTCCGTCAGTAACTCCGTTACCATACGTGCCTCCACATCCCACACTCTATTAATATGACCATAGGCCTTATTAATCACAAAACCGTTGTTAGCATGTACTGAATATGCATTATTAAAATAGTTATTAAACACCTCTGCCCCCTCAACGCCAGAGAAAGGGAGACGCCCAACATATAAATATGGCACCTTGTATAATATTTCATTATTATTGATGCTGTCATAATTACCCCTATTTAACAAGTAGGCATAAACCATATCTGTATCAATATCTCTATCCTTGAAATTTCCACTTGATGCATAATAATGGTTACGCGCAACCCCCATTGGGATTATATCATCACCTCCAACAATGAAGAGAAAAAGTGGTTTATTATCACTTGAAAACTGCGAATTATAATACTCTGATATTATCTCACTATATTGTACCCATAAAGGGTTTTCACCGTTTACCTTCACGCTATAATCAGCTATATCGAGTAAAGAGTACTCTACGCCTAACTTTTTAAGATTTTCAATATAAGAGGCAAAAAAGGCCGTAACATCACCGCGCAACACTCCAAGGTTATTCCCTATCTTTGCACTATCTGTAACAATTATTCCGCGAACATAAATTTCAGATTTTTGTACTTGACAGTCACCCTCTTCACATAGCGACACACCGCACTCGAAGCAGAATTTTTCATTTAACCCAACCCTAGAACCACAATTGTAACAATAAGCCATACATTAAATTTAAATTTGGTAAGTTTCAAATCACAAATATATGAATTATTTTTTTTAATAACAATAGTTATTTCGAGAAAACAATTGCTGGATATTGATAAATTTTAATATCAAATAGAGGAGCAACAGAAAAAATATAATCAAACATATCCGATTGCACCTTTTCATATGCAACCCACTCTTTCTCTTTGCTAAAGCAATAGATTTCCAGAGGTAATCCATTTGGTGTTGATTGCAACTGCCTAACCATTAAAGTCATATTTTGATTTATCTTTTCATGTCCACTAAGCCAGCTAACAAGATACTCTCTAAAGGCACCAATATTGGTATTAACATCCAATGGAATATCTTTCATATACTCCTTCAATGGCTCTAAATCCTTTAATTTTTCCATTTTTCCGCTATCAAGGAGTGCAATAGAAGATATATCAATATAAATAGAACGTTTTATGCGCCTACCACCCGACTGTTGCATTCCACGCCAGTTTACAAAAGGCTGCGCAATAAGTTGATTGGTTGGTATAGTGGATATTGTTAAATCCCAATTCTTAACCTTCACGGTGTATAAATTTATCTCTTGCACCTCCCCATCGGCATCTCCATTGGGCAAAACTATCCAATCTCCAATGGATAACATTTTATTTGACATAAGTTGCACCCCTGAAACAAATCCAAGTATTGTATCCTTAAAAACCAATAGTAAAACAGCCGTAAAAGCGCCTAAGCCATAAAGCAACTTTACTGGGGATTTTTGTATTAAAATACTAACTATAACAATAACCATCAATGTTGTCAAAACAATCTTCAATACCTGCACAAGAGCCGTTATAGGTCTATTTCTTGATACCTCGTATACGCTATATATACGAGCCACACCATCAAGCATAGCAAGTAAAGCCATATACATGGCAATAACCACCCATATCTCCGCAACTCGCTCAATATAGACAGTATCAGATATATCTTTTACCAGAAATTCAAAGATTAAAGAGGGTATCACAAACAATAATTTAGAGAAAAATTTCGTATCTTGCAATGCCACCCCCCACTTAGAGTGTAATCTTTTTATGACCACCACCATAGCCCGTTTAGCCAAAAAGAAAATGGCAAAACTTAGTAGTAAAGCTATTAATAACTTTAAGAGAACTGCATAAAAGGTGTTATCCTCAGAAATACCAATAATATCAATTATGGCACTAAATAAATCACTCATATTATTAATCTTCTATAAATTGCTAATATATATCTTCTTAGTGGCAATAGAGCCTTCCATCTTTTAACCCACAAACGATAGTTTACATTATCACAATCAATTCTCTTGCCATTACGCCATATAGATATAGCCTTTGCCCTAATATCCCTTTTATGACACCTCTCAGTTCCTCGAAAATTACCATCTCCCATAAGAGTATATTCATTGCCAACAATATCAATAACACGATGAATAACATAAAAGCCCTCTTTCAACTCCGCCAATACTATATCATCAACTAAATAGTCATTAGCCCTCTCCAATATAACGCTGTCACGGTCGCCAACAATAAAAGGCAACATACTATTGCCTTTTACTCTTAAAGTAACCCTATCACCCATATCAACCAACTTCACAACCTCGCCGATAAGGATACTATTGGGCATCTCTCTCCTATCAATTTTAGCCATGGCTACCTATTTGCTTTAACCCAATCCCTTGCGTTAACAAACATCTCAATCCATGGAGTTATCTCGTCGCTATCGCGCGTCTCTATATAGTTAGCCCAGTTCCATTGACGTAGGCACCTTTCCGGATGTGGCATCATGGCAATATGCCTACCATCTGCTGATGCTACAGCCGCTGCATTATAGTCACTGCCATTAGGATTAGCAGGATATGCATCATAGAGATATTTAGCCACTATATTATAATTATTCTCCGCCATAGGAAGTTCAAATTTACCCTCACCGTGCGCTACCCATACACCTAATTTGCTATTAGATAACGACTTCAACATAACCGAACTATTTTCTAATATATTAAGTCCTACGAAAGATGATTCAAATTTATGCGAATCATTATGCAACATTTTAGGCTTAACATCATGCTCTGGAGTAATCAATCCCAACTCTATCATTAACTGACAACCATTACATATACCAAGCGAAAGAGTATCTTTACGTGCATAGAACCTATCAATTGTTCCCTTAGCAATAGGATTATAAAGCAATGCTCCAGCCCACCCTTTAGCAGAGTTTAAAACATCCGAATTTGAGAAACCACCCACAAAAACAATGAGATTTACATCATCCAGAGTTTCGCGGCCAGATGTTAAATCGGTTGTATGCACATCTTTAACATCAAAACCAGCCAGATGAAGTGCCCAAGCCATTTCACGCTCACCATTCGAGCCCTTCTCTCTAATTATGGCCGCCGCAACACCTGTACGCTCGCGACGTGCTTCATCAATACCGTATTGCGACAATTTACCTGTGAAATTTTCAGGAAACAGATACTCTAAAGGTTGATTTTTATAGTTTGTATAGCGTTCAGAAGCTAAAGTCTCACCACTCTGCCACTTATCTAAAAGATATGAAGTACGCATCCACACATCACGTAATTTATCAATATCAAGAGATAATTTTTGTGCATTATTATAAACATTAAATTCGCGGCGACCACTAACCTGCCCAATAATATGAGCTTCCACACCTATTGCAGTAAAGGCATCGACAACCTCATAGCCATTCTCTGTCTGTAATAATACACCAGGCTTTTCACTTAATAGCACCTTAACAATATCCTTCTCCTCAAGCGATGAAATATCAATATTAAGCCCTAATTTATTAGATGTAAAACACATCTCTAATAGAGCCGTAACAATACCCCCTGCCGACACATCATGTCCAGCGAGAATTTTTCTATTATTTATTAACTCCTGTATCTTATCAAAACCTTTAGCAAAATATTCCGCGCTCATAACCGTTGGCACATCACCACCAACACCATTAATTGTTTGAGCAAACGAACTGCCACCTAAGGCAAAATCACCACCCGAAAGATCCACATAAACTATTTGGCTCTCTCTGTCATACAGTGCTGCCTTAACACAACTCTTAACATCCGACACCACACCCGCAGAGGTAATGATAACAGTTCCAGGAGCTAATACTTTCTCTCCATCGCCATATTTTTGCGTCATTGATAGCGAATCTTTCCCGGTTGGGATATTTATACCCAAGCCAATAGCAAAATCACTTGCAGCCTCAACAGCATCATACAGACGGGCATCTTCCCCGCTGTTTTTACAAGGCCACATCCAATTAGCACTTAGTGAAACTCCTTTTATTCCATCTACAATAGGTGCAAATACTATATTAGTCATAGCCTCCGCAATTGCCAATATCGATCCTTTGCGAGAATCTGCCATAGCAGCAACAGGGGCATGTCCAAGAGCTGTAGCCATACCTCCCTTACCGCGATAGTCAAGAGCAACAACCCCGTAATCATTAATCGGTATCTGCACCTCTCCAGCTGTCTGCTGAACGGCGATTCGCCCCGTAACCGAACGGTCTACTTTATTGGTAAGCCAATCTTTTGATGCTACAGCTTCTATACGCAAAACATTAGTTATATACTCCTCAATCTTGTCCACAGAATATTCTAAGGCTTTATAATTGGCATCCACACTTGTATCAATCATCATAGTACGTGGCGCCTTACCAAAGAAATCCTCTAATTTCATATCAATCGGCTTATCTCCGTTTTTATTATCAACAAAAGTAAAACGCATATCGCCTGTACAATCACCAATAACATATAGAGGAGCACGCTCACGTTCAGCTATACGCCTTATTTTCTCTAAATATTTCTCTTCAACAACAAATCCAATTCTCTCTTGCGACTCATTACCAACTATCTCCTTATTCGATAAAGTAGGGTCGCCAATAGGTAATTTATCAATATCAATACGCCCACCGACATTCTCAACCAACTCTGAAAGACAGTTTAAATGCCCCCCGGCACCATGGTCGTGAATCGAAACAATAGGATTGTTATCCTCCTCACTTAATGAACGAATAGCATTATACGCTCGCTTCTGCATCTCTGGATTTGAACGCTGTATGGCATTAAGTTCGATAGCTCCTGAGAATTCGCCTGTTGCTACCGATGATACAGCTCCACCACCCATGCCAATACGATAGTTATCACCACCAACAAGCACTACCTTATCACCGGCTTTAGGCTCATCTTTCAAGGCATCAACTTTTTTACCGTATCCCAATCCTCCAGCAAGCATTATAACCTTATCATAACCATAACTATTACCAAATTCCTTATGCTCAAAAGTTAATAACGAACCTGTGATAAGTGGCTGTCCAAATTTATTACCGAAATCCGATGCTCCATTAGAGGCTTTAATAAGTATATCTTTAGGGGTTTGATATAGCCATTTGCGCGGCTCACCACTCTCCCATAAACGATCGTTTTCCAGCCGTGGATAAGATGTCATATAAACAGCCGTTCCAGCCATAGGAAATGCACCTTTACCGCCGGCTATACGATCACGTATCTCACCTCCAGTACCTGTTGCGGCACCATTAAACGGCTCAACGGTTGTAGGAAAATTATGTGTTTCAGCTTTTATGGATACAACTGATTCAAAATCTGTAACTGTATAGAAATCACTCGTGTCATGAGTTAAAGGGGCAAATTGTTCCGCAGATACACCCTCTATAAATGCACAATTATCCTTATACGCCGATACTACCCTACCCTTATGTGTATTTGTAGTCTTTTTTATCATTTGAAAAAGTGTGCTTTCACGCTCTTGCCCATCTATAACAAATGTACCGTTAAATATTTTATGCCTACAATGCTCGGAGTTAACTTGAGAGAAGCCGAACACCTCCGAATCCGTTAACTTACGCCCCAATCTCACCGACACCTCGTTAAGATAGGAAACCTCATCGGCACTAAGAGCTAAACCCTCTTCTACATTATATGAAGCTATATCCTCTATGTATATTATTGGTTCGGGAGTGATATCTATATCAAAAATATCTTGTGTAAGAACATCATAAACCCTAAGTAGCATTTTATCATGCTCGACATCCTTATTAACAACACGCACAAACTCCTCTATACGTTTAATACCTTTGATACCCATATTTTCAGTTATCTCTACGGCATTTGTACTCCAAGGTGTTATCATCTCACGACGTGGTCCAAGAAATATTCCATCAACAACATCACCGACTATCTGCTTAGCACCGCTATACAGCCATTCTAACTTCTCAATATCTACTGCATTTAATTCTGCATCTACAACAGTGGCATATACCACATCCGATTTTTCAAAAAAAAGTATCATCTACAAATACATTATATATT
>CAYIZU010000015.1:0-19182 GCA_964367795.1 uncultured Rikenellaceae bacterium
AATTTTGATACAAATTTCTAATAAAAAAGACCGTCTCGAAATAATTCGAGACGGCATATTAATCTATCAACGAATAGAATCGCGAGAAAATAATTTTTTATATTTATCTACGGTACCCTGCATCTCACTACCAATAAAGTCACGACGTATTATGATGCCTAAAATGAACATCAAAATAAGTAGGATCATCAATATGATATTTCTTCTACTCTCTTTTGTTTGGGATTTAAACCATTTTCTCATTACTAATATGCTTTAGGTTTAGTACTTTAAACTAAGCCTGCAAATCCCATGAACGCCATAGCAAGTATTGATGCTGTTATAAGAGCTATTGGTACCCCCTTCATAGCCGCTGGAACATTACTCAATTCTAACTTCTCGCGTAGACCTGCGAATAATACAAGTGCTAAAGTGAAACCCACTGCATTAGCAATGGCAAATACCACACTCTCAAGTAAATTATACTCATTTTGAACCAAAAGCATAGCTACACCAAGCACAGCACAGTTAGTGGTTATCAGAGGTAAAAATACACCAAGTGCCTGATATAGCGAAGGACTAACCTTTTTAAGAATAATCTCCACCATCTGCACAAGTGATGCAATAACAAGAATAAAGGTTATGGTCTGCATATACTCAATACCAAAAGGCACAAGGACATAATATTGTATAAGATATGCCATAGCAGAAGCAAGAGCCATAACAAAAGTAACAGCCCCCCCCATACCCAACGAAGTTTCTACCTTACTCGATACACCAAGGAATGGACAAATTCCAAGGAAACGCGATAATACTATATTATTAACAAATATAGAGCCTATTATAATAACAAAATATTCCATACAATTTACGCTTTCTTAATAGTAAGTTTTTTAAATAATATCAACAGATACCCCAAAGCAAGAAATGCCCCCGGAGGTAATATAAAAATAAGCATTGCATCACCCTCTATTAGCTTATGGCCAAAGAATGCTCCACTTCCAAGTAGTTCACGCGTCATACCAAGCAAGGTAAGAGCTAACGTAAAACCAGTACCGATACCTATACCGTCGAGCATAGATGAGAATGTGTTATTCTTCGATGCAAAAGCCTCCGCACGTCCAAGAATAATACAGTTAACCACAATCAGTGGAATAAATAGACCTAAGGTTTCGTAAAGAGATGGGAGATAGGCCTTCATCACCAACTCAACGATTGTAACAAACGATGCAATGACAACAATAAAAGCAGGGATACGTACCTTATCAGGTATTAAATTCTTTATTAACGAAATAACAACATTCGACATTATAAGCACAAAAGTTGTCGCAGCTCCCATGCCTACCCCATTAATAGCAGAGGTTGTGGTTCCCAAAACAGGACACATACCAAGTAATAGAATAAAAACTGGATTGTTTTTAAAAATACCATCGGTTATAATCTTCATTTTACTCATAATATATCTATTTATTATCATTAATAAATTTTATTAACTCTTTGTGCGCACTCTCTATCGCTTCTGAATAGGCACGTGAGGTTATTGTTGATGCCGTAATTGCATCCACCTCTCCACCATCTTTCTTTACCTTCATATTGAAAGTTTTTGGATTCTTGCCCTCAAACTGAAGAACGAAAGGATTGCTACTGTCAACTATTTTAGCCCCTAAACCCGGTGTTTCGGCATGTTGAAGAACTGACACCTTGTTAATATTACCTTCGGCAGTAAAGCCAACCAATAAACGTATCAATCCACTATATCCCTTAGTTGTATAACACTCTATGGCGTATCCTACAGGCTCCATACCCTTACGACCTACATATATAATATATGGCTCACCACCAGCAACCTCTATCTCGCGCTTTTCATCTAACTTGTCGAAAGTTGGCATCACCTGCCCTATCGCGTTAGTAAGCTTAGCAGCACTCGCCTTAGCAATAGGCTCAAGAGTCATCTGATAGACAAAACCTACCGCTGTTGATGATATAAGTGTTATTGCAAATAGAACAATAACCATATTTCTTAAATTTGACTTCATACCAAATATCTTTTTGTTATTTTACTTTCTCACCAAAGCGTTTTGGCTTAGTATATTTATTTATTAACGGTGTAGCAGCGTTCATTATAAGTATCGCAAACGATATTCCTTCAGCATATCCACCCCAAGTACGTATCACAATGGTTATAACACCAATACCAACACCAAAAATAATCATTCCTTTATTACTCATAGGCGAGGTAACATAGTCGGTAGCCATAAAAATACCTCCTAATAGTGCCCCTCCAGTCAATATTTGGAATGTTGGAGGAAGAAATATATCTGCATTAACAAGCCACATGATACCGCTCATAACAAACATAGAACCCAATACTGCAACTGGAATATGCCAAGTGATGACCTTACGAATATACATATATAAACCACCAATTATTATCGCTAACGATGCCGTCTCACCTAACGAGCCACCTTTATTTCCGAATAGGAGCATGATAGATGAAAAATTCTCCATCACCTCGCTTAGTGGCGTACCTCCCGCAATTGCCTCTTTAAGGTAGGTTAGAGGTGTTGCGCTTGTCACTGCATCGATAGTATTAACAGGTTCAGGGAATGTTGTCATGGCAGCAGGGAATGATATAAGCATAAACACACGCCCTACGAGTGCAGGATTAAATAAATTAGCACCCAAGCCCCCAAATGATATTTTTCCAACACCAATTGCCACTAACGAACCAACGACTATCATCCAAATAGGGGTTGTTGAGGGTAAATTAAATGCTAAAAGCACCCCTGTGATAGTAGCAGATAAATCCCCTAAGGTATTCTCACTCTTTAGTAAGTAACGACTTAATAGATACTCAAAAGCTAAACACGATGCCACTGAAACAGCCGTTACAACGAGAGCAGCCATTCCAAAATAGAATAGCGATACTCCAAATGTTGGGATTAGCGCAATAAGCACATCACGCATCAACTTACGCGTTGAATTACCTGAATGGATATGTGGTGATGGCGATACTAAAACTCTATTTTCCATATTATTATCTTTTCTTCAATATTCAAATTTATTTACGCGAACGTATTATCTTCATTACCTCCCCCTTAGCAATACGTATATTATCAAGTAGTGGCACATTAGCAGGACATATATATGAACAGCTACCGCACTCAATACAGTCAGTCACTTTATGCTCCTCAATAGCTTCATACATCATCTTACGCGACATTTTACATATTATATATGGCTCCAACCCCATAGGGCATACGCTCACACATTTGGCACAGCTAATACATGGCGACTCAGCATTCCTCTTTGTATCGCTACCATTTAATATGAGGATTCCCGATGTTGCTTATGGCGCGTCCCATCATAGGTCCACCACCCACAATTTTTGCAGTATCCGACGGAACACCTCCTGCGCACTCAATAAGTGCATCTATTGACGTTCCAACTCTAACCATTAAATTTTTAGGACTCTTAACACTCTTACCTGTAATAGTAACAACTCGTTCAAAAAGTGGTTTATTCTTCTGTACAGCCTCATAAATAGCATATATAGTACCCACATTCTGAACAACAGCTCCTACTTCAATAGGAAGAGCCCCCGATGGTACTTGACGCGATAGAACAGCATCAATAAGCTGCTTTTCACCACCCTGCGGATATTGAATACGCAGTGGAATAATTTCTATATTAGGTTTATTTACAGTTAATTTCTGTAAATACTCAATAGCATCTTTTTTATTATTCTCGATACCGATATATGCTTTACTAACATTCAATGCTTTACAAACTATCTCAACACCAACAACTATCTCATCGCCTTTTTCAAGCATTAATCGGTGATCCGCCGTAAGATATGGCTCGCACTCAACACCATTGATTACAAGTGCTTGCGCTGTTTTTCCATTAGGTACCATCATCTTAACCTGCGTTGGAAAGGTTGCCCCCCCAAGCCCTACGATTCCTGCATCTGCTATCTTTTTTACTATCTCTTCAGCAGATAGCGAACACTCGCTTATAAGAGCCTCCGAACGATTGATATCCTCTAACCAATCATCTCCCTCAACATTTATCGTAATACTATTTTGCTTAATACTTGAACTACCAGCAACCATATCTACCGAATTAACGGTACCACTAACAGAAGAGTGGATATTACTCGAGATAAATCCTCCTGATTTGGCAATAAGTTGTCCAACGACAACTTTATCTCCCTTTTTCACCAGCACCTCGGCAGGAGCACCTATATGCTGTGATACCGGAATAACAACCTTTTCAGGGATAGCCATCGGCTCTATAGCACAATCTTTACTTATCTTATTATCGTGTGGGTGTATACCCCCTATTTTAAATCGCTTTAACATAATTTATATCCTATTTTGGGTTAACTATTTAGCACTCTCCTCTTTAACCTCGACCTTCTTCACAGGAGGAGGTGTTGGGAAGTTTGGCGCAACAATAGCACCGGTTGGGCACTCTAATACACACTTACGACACAATTTACACATCGTGTAATCAATATATGCTAAATTATTTTCAATCTTTATAGCATCAAAAGGACACGCTTTCTTACATTTAGTACAAGCAATACACCCTTTAGCACAAGCTTTGCGAGTGGCAGCTCCCTTCTCTCTACTAACACATGAAACAAAGACACGACGCCCCTTAACACCCTTCTTACGAAGTTCGATTACCATCTTCGGGCAAGCTGTAACACATTTACCACAGGCAGTACACTTATCTTCGTCTATCTCTGGTAGTTCAGTGGCAGGGTTAATAGATATAGCATCAAATCCACACACGGCAACGCAATCCCCCATACCAAAGCAACCAAACGAGCAATTTGTCTCGCCAATATATAACGACGAAACAACCGAACAACGCCTTTCACCATCATATTGATTGATTTTTGGGCGAGCATCACAGCTACCACCACAGCGAACAACTGCTATCATTGGATCTTTAGCCTCTGCTGCCTTACCAAGATATTCTGCTATCTGATTCATACAATCGCCGCCACCAACAGGACAAAAAAGCCCATCAAAAGTGTCTGCTTTAACCATAGCATCGGCAAATCCACGACAGCCAGGGTATCCGCACCCTCCACAATTAGCACCGGGTAACATCTTCTCCACCTCATCAATTCGTGGGTCCTCAAACACCTTGAACTTCTGTGCTACATAGTATAGTATCACTGCCGCCAAAGCTCCCAATGCGGATAATACTACAATCGTCATAATTAAAGTTGAGTCCATTTCTATTTCTGTTTAATTCGTATCTTCATTTTCTTATCAAACCTCTTACGCATATAGTAAAGAAATATATAGTAGAGCGTTACTGTTAGTAGCATGATAAAAAAAGATAGCGGCTCACTAATACCTATCAATTCCCCAAGCCATAGCGATATGACAACAAGAATAACAGGAATGATATATGCCATGACAACAGCGACAATACCTCCACGTACTGATATGAAGACCTCCACCTCATTACCAATAACAGCTGTTGGACACGTAGTTGCATCCACCTCAACTATCTTCTCTTTACTCTCCGATAAACCACACTTACCTTTAGCATGACATCCCGCACAAGCAGAATCACTCATTATAGAGACCTTGATAATGCCTCCCTCTATGGCAATTACCCTCCCAATATGCGTTATCGTTCTACTTTCCATATATTCGTTTATATTGAAATCCTAAAAAAACGCCGTAAAGATACAAATTATTTTTCAATTCTCCAATTTTCTAAATCGCTGATTTTCATTTTTTTACTGTTAACTTACAAACAAAGAAATTATTTTCAGAGGGTCTTCACACACATAGCAGACCATTTGATCAAAATCATATGGCACGAGAATGAAAAAGAGCGTTAGGGACAAAAACTTTGTAAAGTTGTCCCCAACGCTCATATAAAATAAAAAGAGAATATTTTTTCGTGTCTAATTCGTCAGCGAATCCTGTGGCTCTTCATTTGTGGTTGTATCAACGATAATTCTACCTTTTGAGTTATAAAATAGTATATTCTCTAACTTCTCATCAGACTCAAAGCCATTAAGCCCCACAACACTCTCTTCACCACTAACAACTCGCGTTTTAGATGGAGAAAATATCCTCTTCTTCTTTTGATCCCAGAAAAGCGTGTCGGTATATATAACTTTACCATCCTTATCACGTCCAACAACGCTATCACGAGCCTCCCACATGCCAATACTCTCGTAATTAATGGCGTACTTTGCCTTTAACCATGACTCCATATTACCCAACGAGTCGTAACTCTCAATATATATACCTTTATCGAAAACAATGAATGCGGTGTCCTTTCCCTCATAACGTGCAAGGTGCGGAGCAATCATCTTATAGACAGTGCGACCATTTTCATAGCTTGTCATCTCTGGATTTTCGCTATCCATCACCTTGTTAATGAGATTATCATCCTTCTTTACAGCACTATTATTGCAACTAAAAACCAACATAGCACCCCACATTAGGAGTGCTATTATTGGTGCTTTATTACCTCTTTTGAGAGTCATACCCACATCTATATTTTTGATGGTTCTTTTACAGTTGTTTGCCCCTTAATCCAACCACAATTAACAGTATACTTATCGCCTACCTTTAATGTCTCTCTAAAGAATAAATCTTCCCTATTAGGGGCATTAGCGCGTGCAGCATTGTATGCTCTAATAATATCTCTCATCTCATTAGCCTGAGGAGGGGTGAGAGCCTTTGCCTTACTCAATACATCTGCTACAAGCCAGAATGCCGCCTTTTTATCGAAATCATCTTCTGGCTTAACCTCATTATTCGCTAAAGCAATGCTATATGCTTGCGCAAGAATGAAGTATGCATAACCATTTCGAGGGTCAGATGCTATTGCGTTTTTAGCCTCATTAGCTGCCGCTTGGTGATTTTTCGAAATAAGATGCAATATTGCTATGTTTCTCTGATAGCCCGACTTTCTAACCCTATTTGGCTCGCGACTAACAGCCTCCTTGTAATATTTCAACGCCTTCTCCGTATCACCTTCAGCACTGAAAGTATTGGCTAAAGAGTAAGCAGCATCTGCCGACGGCTCAAGCTTATAATACTTCTCCGCTAACTGTACCACGAATTCACCCTTGCAGTTAGCATTGTTAAGATAGCGCATAATCTTCTTAATAAGAGCTAAGTTATTTGGCTCCTTCTCGTATTTAGGCTTAAAGAGTGCTATTAGGTTATCACAAGCCGCTGCATTGGATGTTAAAAGCAAACCATCAATATGTTGCTGTAACGCAATCTTAGATGGATGATTACTTTTCTCAATAACCCCTGAAATAAAATCATATTCATCAAGTATTACATCTGGAGTCAATCGATCATTTAAGAAATGAGATGTTAAACTTCCAAAGTAAGAGATAGTAAAAGCATGATTAGACACACCCACAACCTCTATTACACTATGCGCCGCCTCTTTTATCATATCCTTATACTTTTCATAATCCTCTGTGAGACTTAAAAGAAAGGTTGCCTTATTAATCAATGGCCTTGGAGAAACAATCTTTCCGTCTTTTACACCAAAATGCTCATGCTGTAAATCAAACATAGATATAAGAATGTTTATATATTTCTCTTTCTCTGCCTTATCTTCAGTAGCATCCAGTTGTCTTTTGTTCAATTTAATTCCCATAAGATACATATTTTGGTAGCACTTAGGGCACTCCTTTACAAGCTCTTCATACCTCCTCATATAGTCATCATAGCTCTTCATTCTGTATGCATCACGCATAAATGAATATTTTCTTAACGTCTGCTCTCTCTCCGCAACATCTTTTCCTAAATGATGATACTTCGGGTCATTATAATCAATGTTCTGTGCCACTGCCATTGGCATCATTGAAAACATAACAACCACCACCAATAAGATTTTCAAAATTGTCTTCATTATTTGTAAATGTTAAAGTTATTAATAATATTTAAATCTTACGAACCATCTACGAGCTGCAAATGTAATACCAATATTCAGCTTTATGTAGTTGTTACGCACTAAGTTACTACTCAACGTGCCGCTTTGCCCGAACTCCGCAGCTACACTTATTTCAGAGAACCAATCCTTCTCGATAGGTATCCCTAATCCTAAAGATGCAGCTATATCATTTGTCTTAACTCCATTTTTCACAACATATGAATTTCCATAAGAAAAACCAGCACGATAACTCCATCTCTTTAATGTAGAACGAATATCAAAGCGATTTGGTATATATTGAGCTCCTAATCTTATAACATTTCTATCTTGATAACTAACCGTTAAATCCTTATTATCGGGGAATGAACCATCCCATCCTTCGAAAGTATAGTCTAATGAAACAGATAATTTACTAGTAATATAGTTTACTCCAAATCCCATTTTCATAGGAATATAGTACTTCTCAAAGTACTCTTCATCTTTTATGATATTATAATCACTAAGTGCACTACTCGAATACCCATTTGCTATTATTTCTGATGTTTCAAGATTCGATGTCGCCTTCGGCTGGAAGGTAGCTCCAAAATTAAGCCATGCCAACTCACCAACTTTAGTTCTATATTGAGCACCAACCTCGAAAGACGATACACTAACCTCCGACGAGTAAGATTCATAAATATTCATATGAGGCATAGTTCCAACGTAATTGGAAAACACTGAATATGAACTCTTATCAAAAGAGCCAACATAGTATACATAGTTAATACCTAAATTAAAACCTTTAAAAATCTCTCCAGCAAATCCTGCCTTAAACTGCGCTACACCTCCACTTCCTGTGAAGTCGTAACGTACATTTCCGATATCTGTTATAACATCGTTTTGAGCCACCGTTTTAGAAATCTCATAACCCATATCACTATATGGCGCAATTACAAATCCAAAACCAAATTTCTTTGATAAACGCACCTGCATTCCCACATGCCCTAAACTAAAATAGTTGTGACTGTTTGTCTTGCCATCGCTTTTAAGGTAGTTATTGGTACCCGAACCGCTTGCACTAAAAAGGACATTTTGCCTATCTGTTGCGTTATACGATGCAGGATTTAATAGGTTCATCATAAATCTTTCGCGGTTAGCAATACCTGCACCACCCATACCTTTTGTAGCTGCTGTTCCAAGAGTTGATAAACTACCCAAACCATATTGCGAATATGGATTAAGTACAGCAGTCTCCGTTTGTTGTGCTATCGCCCCCATACTGGTTGTCAAAACCAATACAAACGATGCAATAAATAGTTTAATTTTTGTCATATTTTTGTAACATTATATTCTAATATCTCGTTTAAGCCTTTAACTAACGTTTCACAATCTGCAAATATCGCATTTTTTAATCTATTTTCAAAATATTTTGCGTCTCCACCAGTAAAAATTATTAAAATATTTTCATCCTGCTTCCTGTAATCATCTATGTAACCATCTAATTCTTTGGCAATTCCATAGATAACACCTCCAATAATTGCATCATTACTATTTTTTCCACAAATCGAAAAATTATCATTTTTTTCACATAATGGAAGCTTAGAAGTAAATTTATTTAATGCTCTGAAACGCATATCAACTCCGGGAGATATATTACCTCCAAGAAAAACCCCATCTTTACTTACCCTATCTATCGTTATGGCACTTCCCATATCTACCACCAGTAATTCTCTAGAAGGAAACAACGTTTTCGCCCCCACAGCAGCAGCAAGCCTATCCATTCCCAACGTTTTAGGTGTAGAATAGCCATTAATTATAGGCATAGGAGTGTCATGATTCATATTTATAAAAAACAGGCTTCTATCTGCAAAATATTCATCAATATCGAAAGTAAGAGATGCCACAGCGGATAGTATAGCCCGTTTTATATCAGGGTATTGAGATAATATAGCATCTAAATTCTCTTTCGACAATTTATCATAGCGCACAGTTGTCACCAATCTATTACCGTCAAAAATAGCCACCTTAGAGCTACTATTCCCACTATCAATTATCAAATTCATACTCTTACTCCCCATTCACACCATTAACAATCGCCTCTCGCATATCCATAATGATGCGTAATGCAACTGAAGTACCATTTACTTCTGCGATTGATAACAATAATTTATCCCCTTTGGGCTTTAGCTTATATTTATCATTTTGCCTACTAATATACTCCAATACAGCACTGAAAATTTTACTCTTATAGTAAGCAGATTGATTATTCCCTACAAAGTGTAGGATAAAATAACCATTCTTCACTATGGCCTTTTCAAAGCCTAACTCCACAGCAATCCTACGTATTGATACCACATTAAATAACGATAAAGTTGACTCCGGTAGTGTGCCAAACCTATCTTTTAACTCCTCTTTTAACCTTTCAGCATCGTTATCGTTGCTTATCCTATCTATCTGCTTATATAAATTAATTTTCTCATTAACAGATTGTATATAACTATCAGGAACTATCGCCTCTTCATTTATGTCCATCTGGCAATCACTAACAAAGACACCTGCCTCAATACTCCACACATCTACCGACTCACTATCAGTATCCTCGCTATTACCATCAAGCATGATAAACTCTTCGTTTTTCAACTCTGCTATCGCCTCGTTTAATATCTTGTGATATGCCTCAAACCCAATATCTGATATAAAGCCACTTTGTTCTCCACCCAAGATATTTCCAGCTCCCCTTATATCAAGGTCTTGCATGGCAATATTAAACCCGGAACCCAACTCCGAAAAATCCTCTATCGCCTTTAAGCGTCGACTCGCACCTTCGGACATATAGCCTCCATCAGGAAGTAATAGATAGCAGTATGCCTTGCGATTAGTACGCCCCACGCGCCCGCGAAGTTGATGTAAGTCGCTCAATCCAAAATTTTGCGCATCATTAATGATAATAGTATTAGCATTAGGAATATCCACTCCCGACTCTATTATAGTTGTTGCGAGAAGAACATCAAACTCTCCATATATAAAATCCATGACACGTCGTTCCATATCTGGCGCGGCCATCTGACCATGAGCCACTACCACTCTCACATCAGGAACTATCTCCTTGAGTATGGATGCCACGCGCTCAATATTGCTTACCTTATTATGAAGAAAGAATACCTGACCTCCTCGCTTTACCTCCGTTGTAATTGCTTCTCGTATTATCTCCACAGAAAATTTGTGCACCTCAGTTGTAACTGGCTGCCTATTAGGTGGTGGTGTATTAATGATTGATAAGTCACGTGCACCCATAAGTGAGAATTGCAGGGTACGTGGTATTGGCGTAGCGGTTAAAGTCATAGTGTCAACATTTGCCTTCAAACTCTTTAGTTTCTCCTTACTTGAGACCCCAAACTTTTGCTCCTCATCAATAATAAGCAAACCTAAATCATTAAATTTCACATCTTTACCTAACATTTTATGAGTCCCTATAAGAATATCAATTTTCCCACTCTCTAAATCGCCAAGAATCTCTCTTGTCGTTGCAGCGCCTTTGGCTCGAGAAATATTCTCAACTCTAACGGGAAAATTTTTCAATCTCCTTGAAAAAGTTCGATAATGTTGCAATGATAGTATCGTTGTGGGCACTAAAATAGCCACCTGTTTATTATCGCTAACCGCTTTAAAGGCTGCCCTAACTGCTATCTCTGTCTTTCCATAACCTACATCTCCACAAACAAGCCTATCCATGGGGGTAGGAGACTCCATATCACGATACACAGCCTCTATTGTTGACATCTGGTCCGGAGTATCTTCATACATGAATGATGCCTCCAACTCTTGTTGTAAATAGGTATTGGGCGAAAAGGCAAAACCGCGCGCCATACGCCTCTTCGCATACAAGGCAATTAAATCACGCGCTATATCCTTTACCTTACTCTTGGTGGTACTCTTAAAACGTTGCCATAGACTACTACCTAACTTGTGTAATTTAGGTGGTGTGCCGTCTTTATCCCTGTATTTCGATATTTTATGTAGTGAATGAACATTTAATAAAAGTATATCATTATCTCTAAAAACCAATTTAATAGCCTCTATACTCTTTCCAGCCTCTATACTCTTAACAAGTCCTCCAAACTTAGCTATTCCATGATCTATATGCACCACATAATCACCAATAGCAAGAGCATTAAGCTCTGAAACGGTGACGCTTTCGCTCTTCTTTATCTCTCTATTAATTTTATACTTATGATACCTCTCAAATATCTGATGATCTGTATAATAGCAGCATTTAGTATCATTATCAATATAACCACTGTGAAGTGTTTGCTCAAGCTGACTAAACAAAATATCTTTTTTCCCGATAGAATTAAAAATATTCTCTAACCTCTCTATCTGCGCTTTATTGCGAGTTAGTATATAGGTCTTGTATCCATTTAATAGATTATTATCAAAATCGACTGCTAATAAATCAAAATTTTTATTGAACGAAGGTTGTAATGTTGTATTGAACTCAACCGAGGCAATAGCTGGTGCATGTTCTAAATCGCTGCGCAGGTATAGTATACGCCCATCGCCAACGTTCAATAATAGTTCTTCCATTGTTGTAACAATAGATGATGCATCGTCTCGTTTCTCCGCCAATTTAATAGATATGCTATCAAGTTTATCCGATAGATTCTGCGCATCAGTAAACCAATATGTCGCGTTAACATTCTTACTACTAACATACTGTGTTAACGGTTCTCGAAGTGCTGACGCTGTTATTTCACGTATATATGGCACAACAACAACCTCCTCCAAACTTTTCTGAGAGCGTTGTGAGGCAATATCGAAAATGCGTATTGATTCTACTGTGTCGCCAAAGAAATCTAAGCGATATGGTTGATTCTCCCCGTACGAAAAAATATCTACGATACCACCACGTACTGAAAACTGCCCCGGCTCATAGACAAAGTCAACCTTAACAAAGCCATAACCAATAATATCATCTATTAAATGTGATATATTATGCTCGTCATTAACCTTTATTACCACTGAATTCTCTTCAATAGTTTTTTTTGTCACAACCTTTTCGCATATTGCCTCGGCATAGGTGCATATATATATACTCTCACCCTCTTTTATATTTGAAATGGCACTTAGAGCTGCCGTTCTTAGTACAACAGAAGATAAATCCTCTCCCTCATACAACACCGATTTCTTAGCCGCCGATGGGAAAAAAAGTACTCTACTCTCCCCTAACATCTCTGTTAAGTCGTTAGATATATAACCTGCACTATCTTTACTATCTGCAACAATGATATGCACTCCGCTATGTTTTACACCATACGCCGCTACCATAACACTAAAAGAAGAGCCTACTAACCCTTTGATTAGTAACCTCTTCTCATCGTTTTTTTGCAACAACTGTAACGGTTTACTTGTTAAAGCTGTTTTGATAATATCATGAAGCTCTACCATACAGTCTATTACTTATTTTCTTCAATATCAGCCTCGTAATCGGAAATGGAATTTTGTGTCAATATCTGATTGCTACTACTATAATATTTAGCATCCACGTAACCCATAGACTCACTTGGAACAATAACAATATTACAACGATATTTAAACATCCACTTAACACGCTTCGATATAAAACCCTTTTTAAGGTATGCAGCAATGAAAGGATGAACCTTCACTTTAATATATCTTAACCCCATCTCTTCCACAAAAGTAGAGATTTGATTCTCTATCTCGCTATCAAAAAGTAACGACGATGTAATCTTGCCAGTACCTCTACATGTAGGGCATAATTCACGATTATTAATCTTCGCAACCGAACGAACCCTTTGGCGTGTTATCTGCATAAGACCGAACTTAGATAAAGGTAGTATCGTATGGCGCGATCGGTCGTTACGCATAGCCTCGCGCATCATCTCAAATATTTTCTCCCTATTCTCGGCTTTACGCATATCAATAAAGTCGATTACAATAATACCTCCCATATCTCGAAGTCGCAACTGACGCGCCACATGCTCCACAGCATTACTATTAACCTCAAAAGCTATATCCTCCTGTGAATCAGCATTACGCACACGAGGACCACTATTTATATCTATAACATGAAGAGCCTCGGTATGCTCAACAATCATATAAGATTTACGCTTAAACGATACTATCTTGCCAAAAAGCGACTTTATCTGTCTTGTTATCTCGAAATGGTCGAAAATAGAGTCGATACCCTTATAATATTTGACAATATTCTCCATATCAGGTTCTATTTGATTAATATAACCATTTATCTCCTCATAAGACTCCTTATCATCGATATGTATAGCACTATAATCCTTATCTAATCTATCCCGAAGTATGGTATTTGCTCTGCTTGATTCGCTTAAAATGAGTTTTACATCCTCCGAACCCGAAAGTTTATCTAAAGCCTCTTTCCACTTACCTATCTGTATTCTTATATCCCCTGCTAACTCTTCCTCCGTGGCTCCAGTAGCTGCGGTACGGACAATAGCTCCAAAATTACTTGGTAGTAACCTCTTCACCAATGAATTCAATCTCTTACTCTCATCTCGTGCTCGTATCTTCTGCGATACAGACACCTTATGATCGAATGGCAACAACACAATACGCCTACCAGGTATGGAAATATCTGTTGTCACACGAGGTCCTTTAGTTGAAATTGCCTCTTTTATTACCTGTGTAAGAATAAATTTTCCCGACGAAACTGCATCAGTTATCTTACCAAATTTAATATTATCCGAGCTCTTTGGAAAATCCGGAAAAGAATATATACGTCTCTTGCGAGCTGTTTCTACCAGATTCGTAAATGATTTAAAATTGGTTCCTAAATCAGCATAATGCAAAAAGGCATCCCTCTCATGACCAATATCTACAAAACAAGCATTTAGTCCAGACATAGTTTTCTTCACTTTGCCCAGATATAAATCTCCTACGCTAAACCCCACCTCTTTCTCCTCTCGGTTGAACTCTACAAGTTGTCCATCCTCCAGCAAGGCAATATTAATCAATTCATCGGTAGTATTGATAACTAACTCTTTCTTTATCATACTATTTTCTGTGTAAAAAAACCTAAAGAGCCATAAAACGGATTAGCTCTTTAGGTTTCTCTTTGTTTAACCCTAAAAATACCTACGATTTGTATCTCAAAAACCACACCTAAAAGCACTTTTAGCACCATTTAATCATATGAAGACTACTTCTTCTTATGTCTGTTTTTTCTTAGACGCTTCTTCCTTTTATGGGTAGCAATCTTATGTCTTTTTCTCTTTTTTCCGCTTGGCATAGCTTTAATATTTAATATTTATAATTATGGAGTTTTAATAATATCACTATTACATCACCCCTCTATCGTTCATGCTTAGTTCTTAGCAACTACAACAAGTTTATATGCTGTTTTTGTCACTTTCGTAGAGTTGCCATTTTCATCCTTAACAACAACCTCTTTAACCACTGGCTTACCCTCTTTATCTTTAATCTCTTCCTTGATTACATCAACGCTCTCAATAACCTTCTCTACAAATGATTTAGCAGGCTTAAATGCTGGTGTTCCATGAGCAGGAATATTAATAGTTGTATTCTTTGATATGTTACGAGCAACTTTCTCCTCACGAGGCTTAATAATGTAAGAGCCAAATCCTCTTAGATAAACAGGCTCATTCTTCATAAGTGAGTCCTTAATACTATCCATGAAAGACTCAACGATTTTCTGTACTAGCACCTTATCGGTACCTGTACTCTTCGCAATTTCATTTACGATGTCTGCTTTTGTCATAACTTTTTTAAATTTCTTATTAAATTATTATCTCATTTTTTTCAAAGGTTCGGCAAAGGTACGCATAAAATTTTAAATATCAATAACTTTTGATATTTTTTTACGTAAAATAACCTCAAAAGGCAACTTTTAACCTTATAACTCACTTAATACTATACTGAGATATCGATTATCTCTACGCTCATTTTACCAGAAGGAACCTCAAACTCAACTATATCGCCCTTTTTCTTGCCAAGTATTGCCTTTGCAATAGGGGTCCCAATAGATAATTTTCCATCTTTTATAGATGCTTCACTTTCAGAGACTATTGTGTAGATCATATCTTTCTTTGTAGCACAATTTTTCAGAGTAACCTTACTCAATATCTGAACTGTGTCGCTACTTATCATACCTGGATCCATAACACGAGCTGTTGCAAATGTAGCCTCAAGGCGAGCTATCTTCATCTCTAACAACCCTTGTGCCTCTTTAGCTGCATCATATTCCGCATTCTCCGATAAATCCCCCTTATCACGAGCCTCAGCAATCTGTGCCGTAATAGCTGGACGCTCCACACCACGCAAGTGATCAAGCTCCGCCTTCATCTTGTCGTACCCTTCCTGTGTTAAATAAACTATTTTCGACATAATTAAAATTTATTAATCAGGAGCCACCACAGCCCCTTCCTTGTTATAATACTAAAAAATTGGAATTCCAACTGTTTACACAATTAGAACTCCTCGTCAACTCTCACACTGCAAATATAATACATTTTTTAATAATTACAAAATTTTCAATCCTATTTTTAGAATTTTATATATAACATTTTCTTTAATCCTCAATTTTATACAACTACTTTTGAGCACAAAATAAAGGTGAATTCTAATAACTCGTTATAATCAACTATTAGAACCCACCTAAAATATTAATTTTAAGATTATTGTTATGATACTATTGGATTTAGGATTGGAAATGCTCTCTGGAGCACTTCGAAAGTCAAACGACGACAAAGTTCGCAACGAACAGCTATCTACTATTGAGGATATGCAAGAGAGTTTACAAAAAACGTATGAAATAGAAAGTTCGAAAGATTATCTTGACACAACCGAAGGAAAGAGTGCCTTAAATGCTGTTAACAGCGAAAAAGAGAGAAACGAAGAGGCTTTGGCTAATAATGTAGCACGCGGAGGGCTGACAGCAGAAGCTGCTGTAGCCATGGGCTCGGAAGTGAATAAAAATTACTCGGATGCTGTAAGTAAATTGGCCGCTATTGGGGCAGAAAGACAATCAGAATTAGATGAAATATACACCAATACGATGAGTGATTTACACGAGACAAAAATGGATGTGATGGCAACGGAAAATAGTTTCTGGGGCTACATTTTTGATTAATAATAAAGAAATTATAAACATTATGAAGAGAGAGATAGATAACTATTATAAATACATCAATCGTTACTGCCCTGAAAGGAAAAAAACACCTAACTTTAGCCGAAGTCATAGACAAAAAAACGATAATTGTAAGGAGCTATTAGAGAAAGGGTATGCTGCATGGTGTAATCTTGCTGATTTTCGCGCGGAACGTCGTAGAAATATTGAGTATAGAAATGGAAACCAGTGGAGTGATATGGTTGCCGACCCAGATAATAGTGGTAAAATGATACGTGAGTCTGACCTGCTTACAAGGCAGGGGAAATCACTACTTAAGCACAATTTTATCCAACAGTTTATACGCAATATCTCGGGACAGATGATAACCAACCCGACACAGAGTGTCGTATATGCTCGTACGGATGAAGATGTACAATTAGGAGAGATGCTAACGAACACATTACAGTCGTGCCATCATGCAAATCAGGTAGAGAGGATAGATTTATCCCTACTTGAAGAGTTGATACTCTCAGGCGTTGGATGCTATAAGGTGAGCTATGATTATAAACACGAACAAAACAGTGGAGAGGGTCGAGTTGATGTAGTGCAAGGCGGAAGATTATTTTTCGATACTGATTTAACCGATTCATCACTTCGCGCATTGTCTCTTATTGGAGAGGTTCATGATTATACTCATGAGGAGGTGATAAGCTCGTTTGCACGAACTCCGGATGATGAAAAATTTATTAATAAAATATACGCACCAACAGTAAGTCATCCTTCAGCAGGCTGCAAAGAGAGCGACTATTATATGCCCTCATCGCCAGCTTACTGTCGTGTCATAGAGATATGGTATCGCAGCGGAAGATGGGAGAAATATGTGCATGACTATCTCACTGGAGAGATAACACGCAACGATAGTATAACAGATAAGGAGGTTGAGAAAATCAATCGTGCACGCCTTGCGGAGTGCCGTGCAGCAGGACATAACGAGGAGGATGCACCTCTTATTCGTGTAGATAATCGCTATACATATTATTGGAGCGTAGCATTCTTAGCACCTACTGGCGAAGTATTACATACAGCAGAGAGTCCTTATATTCATCAATCGCATCCCTATGTACTAACGTCACTGCCAACCATTGACGGAAGTGCAAAAGCTCTCGTAAGTGATGTGATAGATATTCAACGATATATTAATCGACTTATCGTTATGATTGACTTCATCATGGGAACAAGTGCCAAAGGGGTGCTTATGGTACCAGAGAATTCGCTCCCTGATGGTTATAGCATAGATGATTTCACTTCGGAGTATGTAAAGTCGAATGGTGTTATATTATATAAGCCCAACGCTACACGAGATATTCCTTTTCAGATATCATCTAACAGCACGAATGTGGGGGCATGGGAGATGTTGAATATACAGATTGGGTTAATAAAAGAGCTTTCAGGAATATCCAACGCTATACAGGGTGGTAGCACCAACGGATATACTGCCTCGAGTTTATACGCACAACAGGCAGAGAATTCGCAACTTAACCTTAAGGTGCTATTTAACACAATACGTTTCGCCCAAAAGCAACGTGATGAAAAACTACTAAAGGTTATAATGCAATACTATCGCAAAGAGCGTTACCTATCTATTGCAAGTGGCACTATGAATAGCTCTATTGATGTTTATTATCCTGATATGGCATCAAAAATAGTTGATTTTAACTTAACTGTCTCCCTTTCTGTTGCAACGCCACTGTACAGACAGCTGAACGAGGAGATATTAAAAGGCATGTTAGATAAAGGTCACATAGATATTGAGATGTTTTTAAGCAACTCTACTCTTCCTTTCGCGGAGACCTTACTTGCGCAACTAAGGGCAAGCGGTAAGAAATAGTAGTTTTTGAAATAGATAATTTACAAGGAGGATGACAAAATATGTCGTTCTCCTTGTAAATTTAAAGGGGAGTTCTACTTTGTTAATAATTATCCATTTGTGCTTTTACATAATGGATTGCCGCGTTTCTATCATATATTTGTACAAGATTCAAAGGGGTGTTCGCAAAACTATATAAGAACTGTAATTCAATCAATTACAACCTAATAATAGTTGTTAATTACCCTTTATTTTAGTTAAATGGGCTAAAATGGAGGTAACGACCCTCTAAAAA
>CAYIZU010000016.1:0-8161 GCA_964367795.1 uncultured Rikenellaceae bacterium
TATCGCTCGTTTAGGACAATTCACAAAACAGAGTTTTGCGAATTGCCCTATAAAACACAAAAAATCGGAAAAATTAGATGAAAAATGAAAATCTCATCCAGTTTTTCCGATTTTTATTGAGTTATGCGAATCAGCAACAGCCGACAAGCAGTATTGCAAATATCCCTCTCTACAGTGCCGTGAAACTCTTTATATTGTCGACTGTCTAAGATTTTTTATGTGTATTCTCATATTATCAAGCACGCCTATTTTTTTCCTATCAGTGGGCTGCGTTATAATTATCTTGAATGATGTTAAAGATGATGCTGGTTTATAGAAGTAGGTAGCCGGCTGCCAGTGAGGCGATAGATATAATGCGTCTTCTATCATGCCACTAAAGCCCTTCAAGAAAGGGGATATTACAACAACCTTTTCCACTTCTCCGTGCATATTGATAGAAAAGTAAACCTCAATTTCTTCAATTTTATCTATTTTGACTAACTCTTCCTCAAATCTATAACAATCTATATTCTCATGTATATATTGATAAAAATTTTGTATGCTCTCTCTAAGATTTTGGGAATCACCAAATAGTGGGGCTTTGTAGTCCGGAGTAAGCCCACCCGGAGCGTATATCGCATGTTTAAATTTTCTGAATATTCGATGTTTCTTATACATCTCCTTTGAGTCAATTGGGATAAAAAGCACGATTTCCTCTACATTTACCCCCTCAAAGGCTTTTTTATTGATATTTGCAATCTTATTGCTCCACTCTACGTAAATATATTTCAAATTACTACATCCCCTAAAGGCGTAAGGTCCAATTTTTTTTACATTATCACCTATGACAATGGTTTCAAGTGCGCTGGCACCGTTAAATGAATTTGGCATAATCTCCTTAGTTGATGTAGGACAAACAAATCTATTAAGTTTAGTATTATCCTTAAAAGCGAACGATGGAATGATATTATTAGCATGGGCATAGCGCATAGACAGTGCCTGTATGTTCTGTAGTAATGAAAAATCCTCACTGTTAATCTTTCCAACAAGAGATATGGAACCCGATAAGCCATTTGTAGCATTGCTAATTAATGTTGTATTAGCCATTAATTGCATATTCATTAATTCTTTATAATCTTTTCTGGTTATATTATATCCTTGGGCAGATAGAGATAAAGAATATAACAACCCAATTATAATTAACGTGAAAGAATTCCTAATTATTTTCATATTATATTTTTAATCGTGAGTAATGTGCAAATATAATAATTATTTCCTATATTATGTATAATAACTATGAAAATATATAGAGCATATTTTTGTTTTTTCGCCCTTTGTGGCAAAAAAATGAGCCGCCGGAGGGTCTTCCAGACCGGTAGTTATTAATTTTTATTATGGATTTGAATGTTATATGTTTTGTATTTCGGATATTTTTTGTAATTTTGTGGTGACTTTCATATCAGAAGAGGCGGAGAAATCTGCCTTATAAACACCAAGGGCATTTAATGCTTTTGTGTTACTTTGTACGGTGGTTTCGTCCCCCGTGCAGAGTGTTAATGCACCTGCTGCCTCTTCTGGTGAAAGTCAACGGGTCAGACGGAGCCATCTTTTTTTATTTTCGCCTCACGCCGGCTGGGCGGTCTTCCAGACCGGTAGTTATTAATCTTTGTTATGGATTTGAATATTATATGTTTTGTATTTCGGATATTTTTTGTAATTTTGCAATATCCTACATATCAACAAAGGTATTGGAAACTTGCCTTAAATTAGAGATGAACATTATTTGTCTTCATCTCATTCTGCTGGGTGGTTTCGTACCCCCGTGCAGAGTGTTAATGCACCTGCTGCCTTTGTTGGTGTAGGATAACGGGTCAGGCGAAACCATCTTTTTTTGTTTCTCTTGCCCGATTGTTTAACCATAAAAAATTAAAGGTAATGAAGACAGAAGAAAAAATTCAACTGGAATCACTAACAAAGTTTGTGTTATCCAAAAATGAGAAAGAGCGTTTCTACGTTAAAATGGCACTCTTGCGCTACTTTCATGATTGCGTACCCGATTACGACGAACAATCACTATTAATCAAGCTAAGTAAAAGATTTGAAAAATATAACAAAGAGATTATAAGGCTTTCAGAGCTTGATCCAAACAATCTAATCTTAAATGACTTAAGAGTATTTATTAATAGTCATCACTCAAACTTAAAACGCTCATTGGAAAAATAAGGGGGCAGTAGAAAATATTAAGAATCATATAACTTCCACCCAAATTAAAAGTTTTTGGTCTCGCTTTTTGCAAAAAGCGAGCCGCCGGAGGCGAAAAAAAAAAAAAAACCTTTTTTTTTAAAATATTTTTTTTTTTTTTTTTTGCGCCCCACGCCGGCTGGGCGGTCTTCCAGACCGGTAATTATTAATATTCATCCCAGCTCTTTATAGCTATATCCTCTCTATCAAGCGTGCAGAAAGCTGTTATAAACGAACTTGCAAGACGCGCATTTGTTACCAATGGAATGTTGAAGTCAATAGCGTTTCTTCTAATAATATAGTCGTTATTAAGTGTGTCTCTATTCCTATCTTTGGGGATATTAACTATTAAATCTAACTTCCTCTCCTTGATATATGTTAACACATTCTCATCCGTTATATCCGCCTGATCTGGCCATGCTAACACCGTTGTTGGAATACCGTTCTCCTCGTAGAATTCAGCTGTTCCCTTTGTTGCAAAAAGATTATAACCATTATCAATAAGCAGTTTGGCAGCATTCAATAACTCAACCTTAGAACGCGCATCACCCGTTGAAAGCATTATGTTTCTTTTAGGTATCCTATAACCTACCGATAGCATAGCAGTAAGTATCGCCTCGTTGTAGTTCTCACCAAGACAACCCACCTCTCCCGTAGATGACATCTCCACACCAAGTATAGGGTCTGCATTCTGTAGCCTTGCGAAAGAGAACTGCGAAGCCTTAACCCCTACATAGTCTAAGTCGAAAGCCGACTTATTAGGAGCATCCGCCTCAACACCCAACATAACCTTTGTTGCGTAATCTATGAAGTTAACTTTCAACACCTTAGACACGAAAGGAAAACTACGCGATGCACGAAGATTACACTCTATAACCTTGATATCATTCTCGCGAGCCAATAACTGCATATTAAAAGGACCCGATATATTTAACTCTTTAGCTATTTGACGAGATATTTTCTTTATACGTCGTATTGTTTCAGTATATAGTTTCTGTGCAGGGAATACAATAGTTGCATCTCCCGAGTGAACCCCAGCAAACTCAACATGCTCACTAATAGCGTACACCATAAGCTCCCCATCTTTTGCAACAGCATCTATCTCTATCTCCTTAGTGCGTTCTAAAAACTGCGATACCACCACCGGATATTGCTTAGATACCTCGGTTGCTAACTCTAAATAGTGCTTTAACTCCTCTTTGTTACTCACCACATTCATAGCAGCACCAGATAGCACATACGACGGACGTATCAATACCGGAAAACCAACCTCTTCAGTAAAATTATAAATATCATCTATAGAGGTCAACTCCATCCAACGTGGCTGATCTATTCCAAGTGAGTCGAGCATAGATGAGAATTTATGCCTGTCCTCTGCCCTATCAATATTCACCGCCGAAGTACCAAGGATAGGTACATTTTGCCTATGTAACTTCATGGCAAGATTATTAGGTATCTGCCCCCCCGTCGAGACAATAACCCCTTTAGGTATCTCTAAGTCGGTAATATCAAGCACCCTCTCCAAAGTCAATTCATCGAAATATAATCTATCACATTCATCGTAGTCAGTAGAAACAGTCTCTGGATTAAAGTTTATAGTTATAGAGCGATACCCCAACTCGCGCACCGTTTTTGCAGCGCTAACACCACACCAGTCAAACTCCACAGAGCTACCAATACGGTAAGCCCCCGAACCCAACACAATAACCGATTTATCATCATGTTGGAAATCAATATCATGAAACGACCCATTATATGTTAAATATAGATAATTAGTCTGCGCTGGATACTCGGCAGCTAAAGTATCTATCTGCTTAACAACAGGAGTGATACCCACACTCTTACGATACCCCCTAACCTTAATAATATCATCATCTATCGCCCTATCAGCACTCTTAAACACCATACGCGCTATCTGGAAGTCGGAATACCCCTTCTTCTTAGCATCAAGTAGCAGAGCACTTGGCACATCCTCAATTGCGTTATACAGTTTTAAACTGTTACTCAAAAGATATATATTATATAGTTTCTCCAAGAACCAACGGTCAATATGTGTCAATTTATGAACCTGCTCAACACTATATCCCTTGTTAAATGCCTTTTCAATGAAGAATATACGCTTATCTGTCGGCTCTTTTAGTGCTATCTCAACATCTATATCATCATCAATTTTCAGCTCTTTATTTCCAACGAATCCGTGCATACCCTGCCCTATCATACGTAGTCCTTTCTGCACTGCCTCTTCAAAGTTACGCCCTATCGCCATAACCTCACCAACCGACTTCATACTTGAACCTAATTTACGAGAAACCCCCTTGAACTTACCTAAATCCCAACGAGGTATCTTACACACTATATAGTCGAGAGCCGGCTCAAAACATGCTGTTGTCGTCTTTGTTACCGAGTTCTTTAGTTCATGTAACCCATAGCCCAACCCTAACTTTGCAGCAACAAAAGCCAAAGGATAGCCAGTAGCTTTAGAGGCTAAAGCCGACGAGCGCGAAAGACGCGCATTTACCTCAATAACTCTATAATCTTCAGAATGAGGGTCTAATGCATATTGTACGTTACACTCCCCCACTATTCCTATATGGCGAATAATTTTTATCGCTATCTGACGAAGTTTGTGGTACTCACCATTGGTAAGGGTTTGCGATGGTGCAACAACAATACTCTCTCCCGTATGTATGCCAAGCGGATCGAAGTTCTCCATGTTACAAACCGTGATACAATTATCATATTTATCTCTAACAACCTCATACTCAACTTCTTTCCATCCTTTAAGTGATTTTTCAACGAGTATCTGTGGCGAATAGGTGAATGCCTTCTCCGCTAATGGTATCAACTCCTCCTCATTATCGCAGAAACCCGAACCAAGCCCTCCAAGCGTGTAAGCAGCGCGTATTATTATAGGGTACCCCAACTCTTTAGCCACACGACATGCCTCTGACACTGATGTAACAGCCTCACTTTTAATGGTTTTAACCTCTATTTCATCAAGTTTTTGAACAAATAATTCCCTATCCTCTGTATTCATGATAGCTTCAACCGGAGTACCGAGAACCGTCACATTATATTTCTCTAATACCCCACTCTTATGCAATGCAACACCACAGTTAAGAGCTGTTTGACCACCAAAGGCAAGTAGTATACCATCCGGACGCTCTTTCTCTATAACGTCTTCAACGAAATCTGGCGTTACAGGAAGAAAGTATACTTTGTCGGCTATCCCCTCCGATGTTTGAACTGTTGCTATATTTGGGTTAATAAGAACGGTATATATACCCTCCTCTTTAAGTGCTTTAAGCGCTTGAGAACCTGAATAATCAAACTCTCCTGCCTCCCCTATTTTTAATGCACCTGAACCAAGTAATATTACCTTATTTATTTTTTGCATTTTTAATATTCTCTATAAAGTTATCAAACAAAAATTCTGTATCTACCGGACCACTCGTCGCCTCGGGGTGGAACTGCACTGAAAAGAATGGTTTACTCTTATGTATTATACCCTCGCAAGTATCATCATTTAAATTGATAAAATAAGGTTCCCAATCAGCAGGTAACTCCTTATGATTCACAGCAAAACCATGATTTTGAGAAGTAATAAACGCGCGGTTCGTTCCAACCATTATCGCTGGCTGATTATGACTTCGATGCCCATATTTCAATTTGTAAGTCGACGCACCTGCGGCAATAGACATAAGCTGATTTCCTAGGCATATACCAAAAATCGGCTTATCCGTATCATATGCCTTCTTTATATGCTCTATGGCAATCCCGCATTTAGCAGGGTCGCCAGGTCCATTAGATAGCATAATACCATCATATTCAAGTGTCGTAAAATCATAATCCCAAGGCACTCTAATAACGTGCGCACCGCGATTAACTAAGCAACGTATAATATTAAATTTTGCACCGTAATCAACCAATACAACCGTAAAATCTCCCTCCTTATTATATTCCGTAATATTGGTTGGAGAGACCTTAGCAACGAGGTTCTCACTATTTTGATCATGAAACTCACTAAGCGGCTCTTGGCCTTCTGTGTAGAGCTTACAAAGCATCGCACCGCGCTCGCGTATCTCCTTAGTAAGTTCACGCGTATCTACACCATAAATTGCAGGTACATCATGCTCTTTTAACCACTCGTCAAGACTCTTAACCGCATTCCAATGGCTATGTTTAAATGAATAGTCGGAGATAACTAATCCCTTAATATGAATCTTCTCCGACTCAAAGAAATGAGTTAAACCATCCACCACTACCCCATCGGATGGCACACCATAATTTCCAATAAGCGGGAATGTAATTACTAATACTTGACCACTGTATGAAGGGTCTGTTAAACTTTCAGGATAACCAGTCATAGCGGTACTAAATACCAGCTCACCAGAGACCGATTTTTCAGCTCCAAATGAGTGCCCTTTATATTCAGAGCCATCCTCAAGGAGTAAATAAGCTATTTTATTTTCTGTCATTTTTTAGAATTGTTTTTCTAAAGCACAAAAATAGTAATTTTTTTTTAATTATCATAATTTTTCATTATTTTTTTCTCACTTTCATTAATTAGGTCAAATTTTTTATGTTCGCACTACCCCACTCCAACAAATAAATTTATTTTTTTTATGAAAATACTTGCTAACTAATAAAAAATCGTTAACTTTACACCGTAATACAAGCAAAAAACCTATTTAAATTTCAACAAAACAGCATAAAATTATATATAATTAATTGAAAATCAGTTAATTACATAACTCATATAAACACTTACTTCAGATGACTTTCGTAGAATTAATAATACTTTCAATATCCCTCGGAATAGACGCCTTCATTGCCTTGCTTGCAATTAGCTCGACAGGCTTTGATAAGAAGCGAATATATTTTCTACTGTCACTGGTAATAGGGGCATTTCATTTCATAATGACGACAGCTGGCGGCCTATTCTACTCTCTTCTTTCTAATATTATTGGCAACTTTGGAGGAGTTACTGCAGGCGCCATTCTTGCCATTTTGGGACTTAAAATGATTAAGGAGGGATTCGTATCAAGTAAGAAAAATAAAACTCTTACAGAAATTAATTTGAATTTTGCGAAAATTGTTGTTTTAGGTTTTGCACTGTCAATTGATGCATTAGGCGCCGGGTACTCACTTGCGGTGATTTCAGATAACTCACTATACACTTCAGCTGCATGCATATCTCTATTTAGTTTTGTATTAGCGTATGTCGGCTCGCTTATTGGGAGGCAATGTTCCACGTGGAACAATCGGCTTATGCACATCATTGGCGGCATCGTACTTGTTGCGCTTGGAATTAAATCACTATTTTAAAAATAATAGAAAAAATATATTTATGGCGGCTTTATTCAAAAGCATGCCTTTATTGTTGTAGCTGCACGATTTGCATAGTGGATAACATTAAATGTGATAGCATCGATAGAAATGTGACACAGAATTATTCTCGCTATATTTCAGCAGTAGATAAATATAATTCATATTATAAAAAGAGTTAGACTATCACTAAAATCTAAAGAATATAGCGTGTCACTACGTTTAATTCACACATTAAACATAAAAAAAATTTTGACTCAAAAACGTTTTATCATTTATCTAATCATATATATAACATCATTTTAATGCTCTTCACTAAGCACCAAAATTGTATATCAATACTATTTTATTGTAAAAAAAACGCCTCGAATAATTTCGAAGCGACTTGAATTAAAATTTATATGATGAAATTTACTCCTTGATTCTTAAAACGCATTAATCAAATAGTAGAGCAGGGTAGTGTAACAATATATAACTGATTGATAATCAGATAATTAACGACCAAAAAAGACTAATAGTACATTGATATCAGCTGGTGAGACCCCAGATATTCGCGATGCCTGACCTATGGATGCTGGACGTATCTTTGAAAGTTTCTGTCGAGCCTCCATAG
>CAYIZU010000016.1:8171-10181 GCA_964367795.1 uncultured Rikenellaceae bacterium
TTATAGTCGAAATCTGGCTTTAATTTTATTCCCTCAAGTCGTACTATTTTATTTGCAAGTTCACGTTCGCGCGCAATATATCCCCCATATTTAAGCAATATATCGACCCGTTCTATTATTTCATCGGAAATATCGTGCTCTTGGACAGTTAATTTCAGCTCTTTTAGGGCAAAAACGAGCCCAGAGAGTGGTACACCGTTCCTTATGGCAATATCATGAAGTTTTCGTTTTTGAGATAAAGTAGCTTGCCCGATAGACTCTAAATAGGGATTAATTTCGGCTATTTCAACGCTATAATTCTTTATAAACTCCTGTAATAGAGCAATATGCCTCTCCCTACGCACAACCTCACAATATCTTTCCTCCGTTGCAAGACCAATTTCATAGCCTTTACGCGTTAAGCGTAGGTCGGCATTATCTTGCCGTAGCAAAATTCGATATTCAGCTCGGGAAGTAAACATGCGATAAGGTTCGTCGACACCCTTAGTTACGAGGTCGTCAATAAGCACACCTATATATGCCTCATCACGCGAAAGAGTGAAGTGGGGTAGTGTGTTAATTTTTTGATGCGCATTAATAGCAGCCATTAACCCTTGTGCTGCTGCCTCTTCATAACCGGTTGTTCCGTTTATCTGTCCTGCAAAATAGAGGTTTTCTATCTTCTTTGTCTCTAACGTATGATACAGCTGTGTGGGTGGAAAATAATCATATTCTATGGCATACCCCGGGCGATAAGCTTCAACTTTTTCCATGCCGGGAATCATTCGCAAAGCAGTTATTTGCACCTCCCATGGCAGTGACGAAGAAAACCCATTTAGATAATATTCATTTGTGTTTGCCCCTTCAGGCTCGAGAAATAGCTGATGTTCATTCTTATCGCTAAAAATCTTAAGCTTATCCTCAATGCTGGGGCAGTATCGCGGCCCGCGCCCAGATATTTTCCCATTGAAGAGTGGCGATTGCTCAAATCCCTCACGCAGACGGTCGTGAACCTCTTTAGAGGTATATACGAGATAGCAAGGTAATTGCTCCTTAATAGCCTGTATTTCATCAAGATAAGAGAATTTACGAGGATTTACATCACCATATTGTGGCGACATGGAATTAAAATTAATAGTTCGTCCATCTAATCGAACTGGGGTACCTGTTTTCATTCTGTCAACCTCAAAACCAGCCTCTTTGAGCTGCTTACTGATACCATGTGAGCTTCTATCTCCCATGCGCCCTCCTTCGCCTTGATTTAGCCCAATATGGATGATTCCGCCAAGAAAAGTACCATTGGTTAAAACAACAGCTTTTGCATGAAATTCAATGCCATACTCTGTTTTTACACCGCACACTTTACCATCATCGATAAGTAATTCAACAACATTATCTTGCCAAAGGTATAGATTATCGCAATTTTCAAGTGTTTCACGCCATAGTTCGGCAAATTTAAATTTATCGCACTGCGCACGTGGGCTCCACATAGCAGGCCCTTTAGACAGATTTAACATTCGAAATTGAATGGTTGATTTGTCGGTTATAATACCCATCTGCCCACCAAGTGCATCAATTTCACGGACTATTTGCCCTTTTGCAACACCTCCAACTGCTGGATTGCACGACATTGCCCCAAATTTAACCATATCAATGGTAATAAGCAGAGTTTTAGAACCCATTTTTGCAGCAGCATGAGCCGCTTCGCACCCTGCGTGCCCTCCACCAACAACAATTATATCGTAACTACTTATCATATCTTTCTAAATAATAATTCTCTTTTGCACGCATCTCTTTTTTCTCTCCATCGGTACCATCTTTATACCCTAACAGGTGCAAAACACCATGTATAATCACTCTATGCAGCTCGTCGATGAACTCCACCTCATACTGCTTAGCGTTACATTTAACAGTATCTAAACTGATAAATAATTCCCCTGCAATGATTCCATCTTCGGGCATATCATCCGAGTAATCAAAAGTAATTATATCCGTGTAATAATCATGCGCTAAAAATTGCCTATTCATATT
>CAYIZU010000016.1:10191-17058 GCA_964367795.1 uncultured Rikenellaceae bacterium
TAATAAATAGTCATCTGAACAGAAGATAATGTTTATCTCATCTGCCTCCGCATTTTCATGTGCTATTACGCTCATTATCCACGACTTAACCTTTTCGGGGTAGGGTAGTGTGAATATAATATCTTCACTAAAAAACTCTATTTGCTCCATAAAAAAAGTTTAAAAATGTTCCACGTGGAACTGCTATTTTGTAAGCCATAACTCAGGGTTTAAGTTAGTAGTTCCTTTCCATAATTCAAAATGCAAAATCTGCGTTGAACTATTAATTGTACCCAAATTATCGCCTATCTTAACTTCATCTCCTACGGCAACATTAACCTTTGTTAATCCAGAATATGTTGTGTAGTATTCTCCATGTCTTATCATCACCGAGTTATTAAGCCCTTGAAAAAAGAACACCTTAGTGACCACTCCATTAAAGACCGCCTTAATCTCTGAATTCTTAGACACCTGATAGTTAACCCCCTTATTTTCAACCATTAAGTTCTTTTGCGCTGGATGAGGGTGTTTGCCAAATCGTTCCACTAGAACCCCCTTTTCAGTGGGCGGCGATAACTTCCCTTTATATCTTGCAAACTCCTTAGATTCAGCAAGATATAGTTTCTGCTTATCCTCAGATAATTTTTTCTGCCTTTCTCTCTCTTTACGAGCCTCTTCTGCAACAATACGCTTAATTTGATCTTGTAATTTGCGTATATCACTCTGGCTTTTACTTATCTGCTTAGATAGTGAGGTTTTATCCCTTCTTATGGCAGCTAACGCGCTATTATATTTACTATTAGCGATGTTAAGTGAGGCTATCTCTTGCCTTGTAGATAATGTCACCTCATCGAGCCTTTTGCGCTGCACAATAAGTGAATCGTTTTGTTGATTTATCTCCTCCGCTTTGGCATCTAACTGAAGAGATAGCTCATAACGCATATTACTATAACGTCGAATGTAATATATGCGCATTTGCAGATCGTTAAAATCAGTTGCAGAAAAAAGAAAGAGTAGGGTATTGCTAAAAAGATAATTCTTATAGGCAATAACCATCATATCAGCATATTCGTCTTGTAAATCTCTTTGCTCCCCCTCTAATCGCTTAACGGTAGTACCATTATTTTTTATCTGCGACGTAAGAATAGAGCTCTGCTTTTTCATATTGTTAACTATATCCTCGCGACTATCGATTTGCGATTTTAAGAGCGAAATACGTTGCATATTAACCTTCTCTTCACTACCTTTCTCTTCAAGGAGCTTTTCTGCTCGCTCTATATTATCACGTAGCTTAATAATATCGCTCTCTAAACTCTTTATACTTTGTCCAAAAAGCGAACCACTCGCCACCATGAATAGCAGTGAGCATACAAAAATCAATATGTACCTATTAAATACCATTAGCAAGATTCAAACTGCTGTAGGAATCGTATGTCATTTTCAAAATATAGACGTAAATCTTTAACCTTGTACTTAAGCATAGCAATACGCTCAACGCCCATACCAAAGGCATAACCATTAAACTCCTTACTATCAATGCCACATGCCTCTAATACATTAGGGTCAACCATGCCACATCCCATAATCTCCAACCATCCAGTGTATTTACATACATTACACCCTTTACCTCCGCATAGATTACAAGACAAGTCAACCTCTGCTGATGGCTCAGTGAAAGGGAAGTATGATGGACGCATACGTATCTCACTGCCTTTACCAAACATCTCTTTGGCAAAGTATAATATTGTCTGCTTCATATCGGCAAATGATACTCCCTTATCAATATAAAGCCCCTCTACTTGGTGAAATATACAGTGTGCGCGATACGATATAGCTTCATTACGAAAAACTCTTCCCGGGCATATTACCCTAATTGGCGGCTTTTCACTCTCCATAGTACGCACCTGTATTGAGCTGGTGTGCGTGCGAAGAAGGATATCAGGTGTTTTTTCAATGAAGAAAGTATCTTGCATATCGCGCGCAGGATGCTCTGGAGGAAAATTTAAAGCAGAAAAGACATGCCAATCATCCTCTATCTCCGGTCCCGTAGCTGTTGTAAAACCTAAGCGTTTGAATATATTCTCAATCTCATTCTTAACAAGAGATATAGGATGGCGACTACCTAAAGAGTCATTACTCCCGGGTGCACTCATATCCATACCACTGCCCTCAACGGTATCAATACTGTCGAGCATCTCTTTAAGATTGTTAATAACCTCTATGGCCGTCGTCTTAAGTTTATTAATAGGCTGACCATAAAGTTTTTTACCTTCACCTGGCAACTGCTTAAACTCCTCGAAAAGAGCTGTTATTGCCCCCTTCTTACCTAACATTTTTATTCTGAATTGCTCTATTTCATCCATTGTATTAGGCTTAAAAGCCTCTATCTCTGCTAATAATGCACCTATTTTATTTTCCATATCTTACTCTTTTGCTATCTTTACCTTTACTCCTAATATCTCAACGTCGTTCTCGCTTAACGGGCAATCTTTGTCGTTAACTTTTACGTTTGTTATATCTTCTACCACATTAAGACCCTTAATAACATATCCAAAAACCGTGTAATTACCATCAAGATGTGGGGCTCCACCTCTTTTTAAATACTCCTCAGCCACCTCTTTGGTTATCGTCCCCTCTTTAATCTTCTTTTTTATAAGCTTTGTGATTTTGGGCGTTATTGGTGAGTGAATAATATAAAATTGATTCCCCGATGAACGTTTTTCAGGGTTACTATCACGTGCCGCACCCAAGGCGCCACTATAATGGTGTATGGTACTTGATATCTCTGCATCTAAGAGGTGCGTTGCATCTGACTCATTATATTTAGCCCTCGCCTCTTCCGAGCGGTTACGTGTCAATGTGTCGCCTGCTTGGATAACAAACCCTTTGATTACTCGATGAAACAGCAGGTTATCATAGTAACCACTTGTTGCCATGGTTACAAAATTATCGCGGTGTTCGGGCGTTTCATTGAGTAGTTGCACCCGAATATTTCCCATATTTGTTTGTATATTAGCAACATATACCTCCCCCTCTCGTAGCTCACGTAAGTTACTATCGTTACATGAGAAAAAAGATATGGAAAAAATATATAATATTACAAAAAATTTATTTACTTTTGCAAACATAGTTTGGAATAGTGGTTGATTGAACATACTTTTACTAATTTGCAAAGTTATAAAAAAAATATTAATTATCTATTTCTATGCAAGAAAAAAAATTGTGACAAACTAAATATGCGCAAATTAATATTATATACAGTAATACTATTGTCTAATACTGTGCTCTATGGGCAAAGTGTTGGTCTTGCGCTTAGTGGTGGTGGAGCAAAAGGGCTATATCATATAGGTGTTATCAAAGCACTTGAAGAAAATGGTGTTCCTATTGACTATATAGCAGGGACATCGATGGGAGCCATCGTGGCAGGTTTCTATGCTGTAGGATATTCTCCCGACGAGATGATTGATATCGTTACGAACGATAATATTGAACAGTGGTTGACAGGAAAAATAGATGATAAATTTTTATATTATTTCTCTAAAGATGCTATTAAACCATCGCTTTTTAGTACGAATGTTAATCTGAAAGGTTTATTAAAGAGAGGTAGACGTGGTGATTCGGAACTGATAGGCCAATTTGCTGGTCCAGTTACTCCAACAGTGTCCCTATCAAGTTTAATATCAACCACTCAATTAGATTTACAATTCATGAACTATTTTGCAGCAGCTAATAGTGTGGCGATTGGTGATTTTGATAAACTGTTTGTTCCTTTTAGATGTGTTGCGGCTAATGTTGTAGAGAAGGGGGAGTATACTTGGTCGAAAGGTTCACTTCCACAAGCTATCCGCTCTTCGATGGCTATCCCGATAGTGTTTAGCCCTGTGGTGATTGACAGCATGGTTTTGTATGATGGTGGTATGTATAATAATTGGTGTGAAGTGTGTTAGTGGTAGTAGTGCTGGTAGTGAGACAATAGCGGGTCAAATAGAGCTCCTTGTTATGCAAAAAACAGATTATGATATACCAGAAGATGTCGGAATACTATTAGGAAAAAATGTTGATGTTGGTATCCTCGATTACTCAAACCCTATGCGACAAATAATGCAAGGGTATAATGAAACAATTGAGAAGATGGATTATATTAAGAGTCGTATTAAGCGTGAAGCACCGAGGGAGGATGTAATTCGCCGACGTATGAAATATAAATCATCTCTTCCGTCGCTTAATTTCTCCAAAAACAGCGTTGATATGTTGAATAAGATAAATGTTAAGTCGTCCAGAAGAGATATTCAAAGTGATACTCTCTATGTCAACACAGATAATAAGGTGGATTTAGAGGTCAATGATTATTCATACACTTTCGAGCAACTGAAAGCGATATATTACCGTGCTGTTCTTGATAGGAATATGAAACCCAACTTCCCAAAAGCTGTATATAATCCCAAAACCGGGTTATTTGACTTGAGTGTTAAAATGACATCGGTTCCAATATTTAAAATACAAGGGGGACTTAATATCTCATCGTCATCAATAAATCAGGCATATTTAGGAGCCATATATCAAGATAATAGAAGTATACGAGGTGTCTACTCTTTGGATGGCTATCTTGGTTCGTTTTACAGCTCTACACAGCTGACAACACGCCACACAAACTATAATAAAAGGATTCCATACTTCATTGAGAATACCTTAACATACAACTACACTGATTACGCGCGCGCAAATAATCAATCTATTAATTTTAATGCTGGAAGCAATGAGGCAAGCTACTCTTCAAGTGAATTCTACTACAGTGCAACAGTGGGCGTGAAGATGATGAAAGATAGCCGTGCTGTGATACGTGGGGCAGTAGGACAAAATCGCCTTAAATTTTCAGATAAGATTATAACAAATGATATTCTAATTGATGATATTGGAGATGTAGGCTACCTTAACATAGGCGTGCAATTGGATGATAATAGCCTTAACTACGAGTCATTCCCAACGCGAGGTAGAAATATGATATTGAGTGGCTCTCTAACCTACGCAAGAACAAAAATAACGGAGCCAGCCTACGACGAAACACAATCATCACGTGTTATATATGAGTCGGGTGAGCAGTGGTTTGGTGTCTCTTATAAGTTTGAGCAGTATCATAACGTTAATAAATATGTATCATTTGGATACCTTGTCTCGGGAGTTTATACCAATATGCCTGACCTTGGTAGTGACTATATCAATAGAGCACTTGCTCCTCGCTTTGCGCCAACAGAGTTTTCTAAAACGCTATTTCTTCCAGAATTTCAAGAATCTTCCTTTATAGGAGCCGGTTTCATGCCTATTATTGAATATAACGATAACATATATATAAAGGGTGGTTTATTTGTATATAAGCCGGATATATTAAAATATGAAAGTGGATTTATTGATGAAATAAAATATATGACAACGGTAGCTGCAGTATATCGCTCGCCACTTGGTCCTATATCATTATCTTATAATAATTTTAGCATATCATCAACTAAGAGAAACTACTTTATCTTTAGCTTTGGTTATATGCTATTCAATAATAGGGGTATAGTTTATTAGAAAATAGATGAAGAGTAGATTTATATCATTATTTATCACAAATTTCTTGGGTGTGATGAATGATAATTTTTTAAAGACAGTAGCCTGCTTTATTGCAGTTAAGTGGGTAGCAACAGAGAATGAATCAATATTAATTAGTGTTGCTGCCGCTGCTCTTGTTTTACCATACCTCTTTCTCTCGCCACTTGCAGGCCGATGGGCTCAAAAATATAGCAAGAGATATATTGTACTATGGGCAAAGATTGTTGAGCTACCGATTATGGGGTTGGCAATAATCGGTTTTGTATGGGAATCATCACTATTGGTTATACTTTCGATACTTTTAATGGGGATACAGAGTGCGCTTTTCTCGCCTGCGAAATATGGTCTTATTAGAGATATAGGGGGCGAAAAAGGTATATCATTTGGCATGGGAGGGATGGAGGGAATCTCTTTTCTTGGGATTTTGACAGGAATGCTAACAGCGTCGTTTATAGTTGATATAGAGCGCTCAAATATTATTATTTACTCATTATTTTCAATTCTTGCCATATTAGGGCTACTTTCGGCATTGACAATAAAACGGATAGATAAGGTAGAATCCACCTCTGAAGAATACACAACGACAAACCCCTTCAAAGCACTATATACCATGTATAATGCCTCTAAAAAATATGTTGGGCTAAATACTATTGTTTTTGTGTTATCAATATTTTGGTGGTTAGCCGCACTGCTACAAATAGGGTTACTTGTATACTGTCGTAGCGTACTGAATATGAGTTCATGGCACACGGGAATCGTGTTATCTATGGCAGCAATAGGAATCACTCTCGGATGTATCACATCTGGTATAATTTTTAATAAAAGGAATCGATTTATGAATAGTGTTATTTCGGGAGTGGCTATGTCGACACTATTACTTATTATATTCTTTCAACAGCCATCACCAATAATTTTTGGTATAGAAATATTTATGGTGGCTATGTTTTCGGGCTTCTTTAAGGTCCCTCTTGATAGTGCAATGCAGCGTATAGCAAAAGGGAATTTCTTACCTTTAGCATTGGGATACTTTAATCAGGTATCGTTTATATTCATACTCCTTGCATCATTAACACTTACGGCAATATCTATATATTTAGATATTAGATATATTTTCTTAGTATTGGGTGGCGTTATGTTCATAGCAACGTTAGTGTTGATAGTAAAAATACCCCCTCTACTCTTAAATTTGGTCAGAAATATTTTAAAAATAAGATACAAAATAGTGGTGAATGGCGCATCAATAATTGATAAAAATAAGAATTATCTCTTCTTGCCGAACAATACAGCTGTCATAGACCC
>CAYIZU010000016.1:17068-19026 GCA_964367795.1 uncultured Rikenellaceae bacterium
TTCTATGAGATACCATTTAGACCCTTTGTGGATAAATCATACGTCAAAACACCTATCATAGGGAATATAATAAGAAGCTTTAAGGCTATTGCAGTCCCTAATCTTTCAGATGGTAGGGCATCACTAAGTCAAGTGCAAAATTTAGAATCAAAAGCAATAGAGGCACTAAACAATAGAGATAACATACTACTTTACCCTTCTGGAATGTTAACGTTAAATGGTACTGAGGTGATAGGGGGGAAGCAGTTGACATATAACATATCAAAATTTATCCCTACAAACACTCAAGTTATTGCAGTGAATATGCAGGGATTATGGGGTAGTCGTTTTAGTCGGTATAATCGTAATTCGACACCTGGTATCATATCTACACTACTGAAATCCTTACCCTCATTACTGAAATTTAGAAAAAGGAGGGAGGTAACATTAACTCTTAGTGATATAACGCCTCAAATAGTGGAGTGGAGTAAGGGTGATAGGAAAACATTTAATAAAAATTTAGAGAACTTATATTTTTAAGTATGGAAAGAAGGGATACAATAGTTGCTCTTGTCTCGGGCAGTGGTGGTGCAATATCAATAGTAAGGGTTAGTGGAGATAGAGCAATAGATATAGTGGATTCAATATTTAAAGCTAAATCAGGTTCTTTATTATCAAATAGTAAAGGGTTCACACTGCATTATGGTAATATATATCATTCAAACGGAGATATATTGGATGATGCGGTGGTTTCATTATTTCGTGCTCCTCGATCATACAGTGGCGAGGATATGGTTGAGATATCAGTACATGCATCATCGTATATTATAACTACGCTGTTATCTTTACTTGTTGATAAAGGTTGTAGGGGAGCAGAACCTGGAGAGTTTACTCTACGTGCTTACACAAATGGTAAGATGGCTCTCTCCGAGGCAGAAGCTGTTGCCGACCTTATATCATCGTCTAACGCCTCATCGCATCGTATAGCCACGAACCAAATGAGAGGTGGTTATACGTTGGAGTTTGTTCAGTTAAGGGATAAGCTATTAAATACGATTTCGTTAATTGAGTTAGAATTGGATTTTGGGGAAGAAGATGTTGAGTTTGCAGACCGTAGTCAGTTGCTTGGATTACTTAATGACATAGAGAATAAAATAGCGCTATTAGTGACCTCATTTACAAAGGGTAATGCTATAAAAAGGGGGGTCCCTGTTGTTATAGTAGGTTCGCCGAATGCTGGTAAGTCAACTCTATTAAATGCCCTTTTAGGGGATGATAGAGCTATTGTTTCGGATATAGCAGGAACAACAAGGGATATTATTGAGGAGAGTAAAGTAATAGGGGATGTTACATTTAGATTCATTGATACAGCGGGTTTACGTGATACAACTGACACAATAGAGAGTATAGGTATCGGGAAGACTTATCAAGCAATGGAAAAAGCGGAGATAGTAATATTAATGTTAGATACCACGTTACCGGATGATTTACTATTACGTGAAATAGAGGCAACAGAGTTACTGGCACATCAAAGACGTTTATTACTATATAATAAGAGTGATATAGGAGATTGTGGTGAGAGATTACATAGAATAAGCGGCAGCAATGATTTTATCTGCATATCCGCAAAAGAGGGTAGAGGAGTGAGTGAATTAGAGGAGTGGCTATTGTCTACATACGATCTATCAGTAGGTGATGGCTCAAGCGATATAATAATTTCAAATGTTCGTCACTATGATTTACTAAAGAAATGCCTATCAAGTATTTTAAGAGCCCGAAATGGCATAGAAAATGGAATAAGTGGCGATTTTATTTCTCAAGATTTACGAGAAAGTAGTTACTATATAGGCTCAATAACTGGCGAAATAACAACTGATGAAATTCTCGGTAATATATTTAAGAATTTCTGCATTGGCAAGTAGGCCACTATAACAAGGCTATTTAATCAAATACAATTATATCGAAAAGGTGCTCATTAT
>CAYIZU010000017.1:0-10353 GCA_964367795.1 uncultured Rikenellaceae bacterium
GAATAGCTTAAATTTACCAGTTCTTCCTTTTTAAAATTTAAATAATACATCTCCAATTTGTTTTAGTTACTTTCTATATTTATAAATTTGGATTGAGCGTGAAGGGATATATAAGTGCAACATAGAATCCCCAACTTTATTCTCTACTGTGTGATGAACAACATCACTATCTACTCTATCAAAACCACCATATTTGCCACTATCACTATCTAATACCAGTAAGTAGTTTCCTCGCTTTGCCTTGAAGGCATAATCGGAATATGATTTATTTGAGCTAAAATTCACTACAAATATGAAACCAGAACGTCTAAAAATAATAAGTTGTTTATCATCATCATACACCACATTCTCTATACTATACCGATGTAATGAATTAGTGCGTATAAAGTTAATCATATCCTTATCAAAACGCCATAGATATTGATACCTTAATGTTGTATTAGTAGCTAACGACCATAGCCTTCGTGCATGGCTAAAACTCCACTTATTGCCTAATCTTGGAAAATCTATCCATTCAGGATGACCAAACTCATTTCCCATAAAGTTCAGATAGCCACTATTTGCCGTTGCAATGGTGAACATACGAGCCATTTTATGCAACGCAACTCCTCTATCAACATTCATATTATTACTATCAATATGCATCGAGTCGTACATATCCTTATCTATCAACCTAAATATCAATGTTTTATCGCCTACTATCGCTTGATCATGACTCTCAACATAGGATATTGTCTTTTCGTCATATCTATTATTAGTAAGTTGAAAGAAGAGCTCACCAATCCACCAATCTTCATCTTTCTCTGTCTCAATAATCTTTATCCAGTAATCTGGAACCCCCATGCTTAGTCGGAAATCAAATCCACCTCCCATTGCCTCAACGGGAGTAGCTATACCGGGCATACCACTAACCTCTTCCGCAATTGTTATAGCGTTTGGTGATAACTGATGTATTAATGTGTTTGCTATCATCAAATAGATATAAGCATCCACATCTACATTAAAACCAAAATAGTCATCATAGCCTGCAAATACCCTTCCCAAGCCATGGTCAAGATAAAGCATACTTGTCACCCCATCGAAACGAAAGCCATCAAAACGGTACTCCTCAATCCAATATTTACAATTAGATAATAGGTAATTCAAAGTGATGGGGCTACTATAATCAAAACATCGCGAGCCCCATGCTGAGTGTAACCCTCTCGCGCCGGAATGAAAATATAGATTGTCACTACCATCAAAAAGAGCTAAACCCTCATCGATATTACTAACGGAATGTGAATGAACTAAATCCATTAATACTGCGATGCCATAACCATGTGCACTATCGATTAACTCTTTCAACTCCTCGGGCGTACCAAAGCGAGAGCTAACAGCAAAAAAATTAGATACCTGATACCCAAACGAACCATAATATGGATGCTCCTGAATACCCATTATCTGTATAGTATTATACCCCAACTCTGCAATCTTAGGGAGTACGTTACATCTAAACTCATTAAAACTACTTACACGCGCTTCCTCACCACTAATCCCAATATGAACCTCATATATTAATGGATTATCCACCCTTTTAGGAGGTGTGTTCTTCCACTTATACTCTGCGCTTGAACTAACCTCAGCAAAAAAAACTTTCGTATCATCACACTGCACAACCCTACGAACATAAGATGGTAAACGGGTACCACTACCACCTTCCCACTCCATGAGTAGTTGATACCTACTTCCATGTTGTAAAACATCTTTATCAATATGAAGTTCCCAATTACCCCTATCAATTTTTGTAAAGGAGTATCTAACCTCTCTGCTCCAGCCGTTAAAATCGCCAATTAAGAATATTGCAGTAGCATTAGGAGCATGCTCTCTGATAACCCACTTATTGCCATAATCATGCAATCCATAGTATAGATGATTATTAAAATTATCATGTAATCTATCAACACTTCCAACAAGCTGTTTAACCCTCTCATTAAATCCCTGAAAGCGTCTCTTCGTTATATCCCTATATTGTTGTAGTTCCTTGTCAAAGTCTAAAAAACTTGCCTTCATACTACACCCCTGTTAGAAAATTAATATTAATTTAACAATCCTTACCTATATAACTAACTATTTGAAACTTTTTATATAACTACTTACTTTATGTTTTTATTGCATAAAATAAGAATTATTTGAAATTATTACACGTGAAATTATAAATAATATTTTATATTTACACAAATATACTCTATATATTGAGTCGTAAGCCTCTGACAGAACATATTTTATCTTCTCAAAAACAGTTTAACTCACTTTTTCATCAAAAATAATGCAAATGTATCACAAACACTAATATTTTTTTCAACAATTATTATTTTTAGCAAATATAGCAATTTTTTTTTAATTACACAAATATACATATCTAATATGTAATAAAAATGAAATAACTTTATCATTCTTATAATCTAAATTTGCGTAATAGAAATTTATTCTATACCTTTGTATAATAATATGAAACGGAAAATATAACTTTTGATATGGATAACGTAATCAATAGTGCAATAGAGATTGAAAGCTTAGAAAATCTTGTTGGCATAAAAATCATCAACGACTTAGACACCTCGCGAGCATACGAGGTGGCAGTTACGGACTTTGCTAAAAAAAATGATAAATTATTAGGCGCAAAGGTTGTGAATAGTTCCGACTATGAGATTGAACTAATGATTAAAGAACGGATAAAGTGTGGAGATATTGACGGTGCATACAACCTCTTTTACGCCTACTTCACATACCACCGAAGACATAAAAATCTATCTGTTTTAGATAGACTAATAGAGGATTATCTATCTATTTTTAAGGTATATAGCAGTTTTAGATTTCTTAATTTTTTATTCTGCAAACAAAGATACCCGGAGGATAAGAAAACCCCAGAGCTTGGGGAGAAATTAATAGCAAATCCTCTATTTGAAACTAACGATGGCGTTATTCATGCCTATGCTGAGGCAGTGGCGGAATATGTAGAATCTGATATTAAAGGGTTAGCAAAACGTAGAAGTGAGCAAATTGAGAATGCATTAAATAAGATTAATGAGGTGATTGAGAGAAATCGTGATTATGCCAAATTCTATTGCACGCAAGGACGCCTATTAATTCTTAGTGCTATTAATAGCATTGGAACAGACACTAACTCAAGTGAAGATAGATACCAAAGGGCAATAAAGGCTATGCATGAGGCGATAGATAGAGAACCTTCAAACTCTGGAGATTATAATCTACGAATATCTCAATACCAGTTTCATATCAATGAGGGTCAAAGAAACTATGGTAACACTGTATTATTCAACCGAATAGTGAGTGGACAAGAGGAGATAGATCATAAAATGAGTCGTATTAATATTAAGAATTTGGAGTTTTTAGGATTCTTCATTGCGGTTATAAGTTTCACTCTTGGCAGCCTGCAATTAGCAAGCTCTGAAAGTGTAATGGAGACAGCAATATTGATAATAACCCTCATGTCAACCCTACTAATAGCATTCAGCGCGTTTGGATTCATTCTTCATGGGGTTAGGGAGAGAAGCAGGACAATTGCCAATACCATAGTAGCACTAATGGGAGTAATAATGTTAATATTTTCACTATACTATCTTAATTATCATGTATAAGAAGTTTAATAATATAATTGCTTACACTAACACCTTAGCACCATTTAATGAGGATAGCTGCTACGCAACAGAAAATTTTATGTTTGTAGTAGATGGTGCTACGGGGCTATATAAAACCAATTACACACCATTCACAAGTGATGCGGTATGGCTATCACAATATATATCTAATTATCTAAAAGAGGAACTGTCAAATATAGATAAGAGTTTAGGTGAAATAGTTTCCGACGCGGTAAAGTCATCAGTTAATGCATTTGAAAGTTACTATAGCGAACAAAAGGAGGTGGGCTATCCCTCTGCCACTGGCTCAATAGTACGCATAAACGAGAACAAGTTAGAGTATTTAGTTATTGGCGACTCTCCCATATTAATAGAAGATAAAAACGGAACTGTAACAGAACTATTTGAACCTCAACTAAGAAAGCTTGATAAATCTGTAATAGCAGATATGGTTGAACATGCAGGAACTAAAGGGTTGCATATAAATGAGTCTATTGAGTTTGTCAGAGAAAAACTACGCCATAATAGAGGATTAGCCAATACCCCCGAAGGGTATCACTCTATAAGTAAGGATATATCCGTTGGAGAAAAGGCTCTTACTGGAGAGTTTTTAATTAAAGATATTAAAACAGTAGCAATATTGAGTGATGGTTTTGCACAACATTTCGAACTCTTGAAATGTTCAGAAAATGCAACTGATTTTATGTCACAGTTAAAAAGCAAATCTATTAATGAGCTCTATAGCGAGATTACTGCGAGTCAAAACAGCGACCCTCATTTCAATCAATATCCTCGCATTAAGCACTCCGATGATGCCTCAATAGTTGTTGGACAGCTATAGTATGGTTATCATACTTAACCCGTCTCGCAAAGGCAAAATTGTCGCCTCTACCCTACTATCGCATGCAACAACGCTATTGAACTCGACGATTGTACGTGTTTGACTATCCGATGCCTCTGGATTAATAACCTTACCATCCCATAACACATTATCAGCGAGAATAACAGCACCTTTGCAGAGATAATCGCCATCCATTAATAGATTATAATAGTCGATATACTCTCTTTTATTCCCATCAATAAAAACCATATCAAAAGCACCTCCTATCTGCGGTATCACATCTAATGCAGAACCAACATGAGATTTTATAATATCCGAATAGCTACTTTTATCAAAAAATTCGTTTGCTATATATAATGTTTCATCATTTATATCTATTGTATGCAACACAGCATCCTTACTTAAAGCCGATGCAATGGATAAAGCAGAGTAGCCAGTAAAGGTCCCTATTTCTAAAACCCTTTTAGGATTAATAATTCGCGTTAAGCCTCGCAAAATGGCTCCTTGTACATATCCACTCATCATGCGCGGCTGCGTTGTTTGCAAATAGGTAACTCGTTCCAATTCCCCTAACAACTCGTCAAGTGGCGTTGAGTTATCTATAATATAATCGTATATCTTATCCTCCAGAAGTTTCATGGCTATATATATATTAATGAAGATATATTATCTTCAGCGAAAATTTCTCTCATCACACTCATTATATCATCTGATGTAACCCCATTTATAACCTCATTGATATGCGCAGGAGTATCTACAGAACCATATAACAGATAGCTCTTTGCGGCACTCAACATGTAACTCTCACTACTCTCAGCACCTATTGATAGTTGCCCTATAAGCTGTTTTTTTGCGCGTTTCAATTGCGTTGGAGATAATGGTTCATTTTGCATACTTTTTATCTCGTTAAAGAGTAATGTTCGAGCCTTCTCTATACTCTCTTCATCACAACTAAAATATACAGAAACCAAACCGGAATCACAATATGCAGAGTAATTAGCCTCTACATTATAGGTTAAGGCATATTTCTCGCGTAACAAAAGATTTAAACGACTATTAGCACTTGGACCCCCAAGAATATTAAGCGCTAACACTGTTGCTACACGTTTTGCGCTCATGAAATTATATGCTCGACCTCCAATAATCACATGTGCTTGATATGTTCGCTTATTTATCGTTATATTTTGCGGAGGCAACATCGGGGGTGTATCTCGCATAAGGGATGATATATTCTTTGGCACATTACCAAAATAACTATCACACAAATCAATGAAACGGCTCTTTGTTATATCCCCAATAATCGCAAAAACCATTCTATCAGTGTTATAATTCTTAGCAACAAAACGCTTAACATCGTCGCTTTTAAGTTTTTTAAGTCCTCTCTTAGTACCCAAAATAGAACGGCCGAGCGATGAACCCTTAAATAAAAGCTCCTCAAATTCATCATATATCAACTCTGCAGGGGAATCTTTATATGAATTAATCTCGTCAATAATTATATTTACCTCTTTATCTATATCTTTCTGGCTATACTTTGAATTGAACGCAACATCAGATATTAAGTCAATTGCCTTGCGAATATCCTCTTTTAACGAAACGGTATGTATTACGGTCTCCTCTTTTGTAGTATAAGCATTCATATCTCCCCCTACATTATCTAATAAGGTATTTATGTGATATGAATTTCGCTTCACTGTACCTTTAAACATAGTATGCTCTATTAAATGTGCCATGCCATGTTCCGTTGCAGCCTCATCACGACTTCCCGTACCTATGGTTAAACTACAATAGGCAACCTTCGATTTAACCCTCTTAAGAATACACTTTATCCCCGATGGCAATATATAATATTCAAATTCCTCTTTCTGCATAAGGTACTTTGCTATAAATAATTAATTCTGATGGTTTCAATAAGTGTAGGCTCTTTATCTCCTATAAATGAATTTATACTCACCACCGATACTAAATTATCCGAGTTAAGAGTATACTCATAACTCCTACCAATAATATTTTTACTAAAATTATTTGAATAAGTGTATCTTGAAATAACTCTCTGATTCATATTTCCCACCAAGCCTATCAGCTGAAAGATAGACGATAAGCTATTTCCTCTAATGGGGTAAAACAACCAATTAATATCAATAAACTCAAAAGCAATATCTTTGTTATATTCCACATTAAGAGTATGCTTAACCCCGCCGGTATCAGACAAGTCACCCCACACCGCTTTTATCATATTACCTTCGCTCCATGTAAATACAATCTTTTCAACACTGCTTGATATAGCCTCTACATAACCTTCATTATTGTATTTAATATACTCTGTCTCTGTCCTATTGCCATTATAAATAGGGTAAGTGTAAGATATATTGTTAGCCCTATTTTCACTATCCAGATTGGCAATGTATGTGGTCGCCATATCATCCACATCAGTCACTTTTGCTCCAACATAATTATTTTCGTATACGAATTGAGTATTACCCTTCGAAATTGACATCTCTTGAAAATACTCTACGTTAATCAGTTTCTTATCTTGATTAAAAGTATAACTATACACACCATCAGCGAACCCATCTACATCATACCATGTAAAAGTTATCTTTTCACAATTTTTATTATCGTCAGGTTTGTTAATACAAGAGATTAATAGTGATGCAAAAGCAATTAGTAATAATAATCTTTTTTTCATGTTTCTTATTGGGACTATATTTGAGTGCAAAGATAGCAAAAATAACGAGACCGATAGCCATAGTATGACTTTTTTTTGTATCTTTGTGAGATAAACTAACTTATTATGAGCAAAATTAATTACCTATTACTTTCTCTTACCTTACTGATATTATCAGCATGCAATGAAGAGACAAAACAACTACCCCGTATAGCAATTGTCGGTATTGGTGTTGAATGCAGCACATTCTCACCGGCTGTCACCACCCTCACAAACTTTAATCCTCGCTACGGAGATGATATTATCAAAGGGTATCCTTTCTTCAAAGAGGACACAACATTAATAAAACGTGCCGATTGGTACCCTGCCATGATGGCATGGACAACACCTGGTGGTATTGTCACTCGTGAGTGCTACGACTCACTCCTCAATCGTTCACTGCGACTACTGAAAAAGAACCTACCTTATGATGGACTCTTTTTAGATATCCATGGAGCAATGAGCGTGCAGGGACTAGACGACCCCGAGGGCGACTACATAGCTAAAATACGAGAAGTAGTGGGTAATGATGTAATAATATCAACATCTATGGACCCACACGGCTGCGTAACACACAGATTAGCTAAAGAGAGCGATATAATAACAGCATATAGATTATCTCCTCACGAAGATAGATATATCAGTCGTAAGCGCGCCATCGACAACCTACTTAAACGCCTTGAGGATGGCACTGGAAAGCCAAAATATAAGGCATGGGTGCGCGTGCCCATCCTACTCCCGGGAGAGATGACCAGTACACGTGTTGAGCCGGGGAAATCACTATACAAAGCCATTGAGCCTATCGAAGCAAAAGATGGCGTTGTAGATGCAGCAATATGGATGTCTTATCCTTGGGCCGACGAACCTCGCAATCATGGTGTTGTGATGGTTGTTGGCGACAATAAAGAGAGTGTTGAAAGCGGTGCTAAGGAGTTAGCAGATAGGTTTTGGAATGCACATGATGATTTTGAGTTTGTTGCTCCAACGGCAACCCTTGAAGAGGTATTGCAAAAAGCATTAATGAGTAGTAAGAAACCTTACTTTATTAGTGATATGGGGGATAACCCAACAGCTGGAGGGGCTGGCGATGTAACGTGGACCTTACAAAAACTTATTGCAAGGGAAGAGTTCAAGAAAGAGGGTAAGAAACGCTTAATATATGCCTCTATACCAGGCGGAGAGTATGTTGAGAGGGCAATAAAGGCAGGAGTGGGCGCGCACGTATCTGGAAAAGTTGGAGCAATGGTTGATAACAGATATGCCCCACCAATCGAACTCACTGGCACTGTTGAAAGTATTTATAAAGACCCAATAAATCCTCAAGTTGTGATTAGAGTTGGTAGCATGCAAGTAATTGTAACGAAAAGCCGTAAGCCATTCCATTATGAAAGAGATTTCGATAGATTAAATCTAAAGCCGCGAGAGGCAGACATAATAGTTGTTAAATTGGGTTACTTAACAGAGGAGTTATATGCTATGAGGGGTGATTGGATGATGGCACACACTCGCGGAGGTGTTGACCAAGAGCTTACTAAGCTGCCATACAAGCGCGTCGTACGCCCTATTTATCCATTAGACAAAAATATGAAAAAACCACCTCTCGCAGTTGAATTTATTCCATAAGTTATAAGAAAAAATTAATAAAATATTTCATTGATTAAATTGCTGTTAAGATAGGTGCATATGTTTTTCTATTAGCGTATTTTATAGTAGCTTTGCATCGGAAAGTAGAAGGATAGAGGGTGCTAAGCCCCTATTTTTCTATGAGTGTTAATCCATTCTACAATAACAATTTCTTCAATGGTCAGGGAACAAAATAATTATTTATTATTTTCTCTGATTGAGCAAAAAGGCGCCCCTGTGAAGGTTCGCCTTTTTTGTTTTTTTGAGGTCGTCTCGAATTATTTCGAGGCGGTCTTTTTTATTAGAAATTTGTATCAAAATTCAGTTTTGGTGCTTCGTGATGAGTATAAAACGGAGCGTACTTATGTACGTGAGTATTTATGCGATTCAGTAAGTGATAAAAATGTTTTTGCGACAATTTCTTTCAATCTCTTTAGCTTTTTTCAGATCCTCTTTGGTGTATTTCACTAAATGTAAAGGTCTCTTTTCTAAAGAATCATCATATATTCTACGTTCTATTATATAAGACTCTGGCAACCCCCGTAATCTCCTTAAAGAATCTCTTACATTCAACCTTTTCATACTTCTTCTTGCTGTTACTTCCTTACTCTCTACAATAGTCTTAATTTGTAATTTTGGATACCTCTTTTTGTGCCCTTCAACGCCTAAGTACTTTTTTTTGGGAATATCGGAGCTATATGGTTCTGCGCCAGTCCAATATTCTGAATCCGCATACATAACTTTGATTGATTTACCTTCATCTGCAACAATATAAACTTTTATTAAGTAATCAATCTTTAAATAACTAAAATATTCTTTTTCCGCATTAGTTAATCCATATTCTACCGTGTAAACTTTCCTACCACAATAAGCATTATCTATATATTCTATTTTATTTTTTTCGATGGTTAATAATCCCAGGTCTTTAATGATTGGTTTTGCACCATCGCGAAGATACCCCTCTGAAACATGATTAATTACATCGTTAGCTATTTTTATTAATACTTTTTCTTTTCGCTTATCACTCATTTTATCAATATCTTTATATTGCGCGAATGTTGTTAATGATACAAAGGTCACTAGCAGTAGTGTTATTGTTTTCATAGTTTTATTTGTTATATAATTTCTTTGTACTAACACACTCCCAACACCCAAATGATGTTCACTATGCTCTAAAATGCGTTATGAGTTGAGTCGAAAAAGTGCGCCATATCTCAACTTACTAAACCTAAGCTTCGGTATTGGCGCACTTGTCTTGTGCAAAAGATGACATGTTTTTAGGCGAAGTCATCAAAATATAAATTTATTATTGTGCGTTCAAATAAACCTATTTGTTAGATAGTAAAAAGTTAATTCCCACGTTTGTCATGAATGTTGAACCATCTATCGGCAGCATTAAATCACCACTACTGAAATTTAATGTTGTTACGTTTGCTCCAAGAAATACATTCAATCCAAAGAAGTTGAAATCAACCAAAGCACCATATGTATTACCTAAATTAGATATTGAACCATTGGCACCAACATTAAGCCATCTGAATGGG
>CAYIZU010000017.1:10474-18861 GCA_964367795.1 uncultured Rikenellaceae bacterium
AATCGAGCACCAACATTCACCGTTGGAGTGAAGTCCATGCGACTCTTTTTCCCTGTCTTATGGTCATAAAAAGCGAGTAACGCATCAACCACATTAGTACCAAAATCTTCAAGCTGCTCATCAAAAGAGTAACCATTAGGATTGAATAAATCTATATCCTCAAACTTGAAAACTGTTGTACCCTCTTTTGTTGTTAAATGCGAAATATTATTCCACGACATAAATCCAATATCCAATATTGACGCCGAAAGTTCTAATCTATCAAATAGCGTTAAAGTAGCACCTAAATCAACACCAACACCAAAGCCATTTACTGCAGGCTTAAATTCATCAATTCCATCCACTCTACCCTCGCTATCAAATGAAGGGGTAATACCAGAAGTTTGAAGAGTCCCTTGGCTTGTTATTGCCCACTCATCACCAGATAAGTTAGCATTGAATTCATCATACTGAAGATTAAGGTTTGCAATACCAAGCATAACCTTCACTTTACCACCAATACGCAAACCCGGAATGAACATCTCGCGCGAATGACCAAGTGCTATCTCGGTTACTGCTGAAGCTGTTACACCAAAATTCTTTAAATCATATTTGTTACTGCCGCTATTAGCCATTCCTAACTTAAAGAACTCAAAAAATTCTCTCGGCAATGCCACCCCTGCATTAATTGATGTGCTAATACCAAAGGTGTTATACTTATCACCCTCTCTTACGCCATAAGATATTATATCTAACGAGAGATTAGCATTTATCTTAGTCACCTCCGCTATATTTGATAGGTTATCCGCAGAAACATTCGGACTAAGTAACGTGTTAATCGTACCATCACTTGCAGGGTATAAAAGAGAGTTTAATTTCAGATTTGAATTAATACCTGCTGATATATTTCCGACTAAAGGGAGCGTAAAATACCCCTTTGACGATGCAATAGCAGGGTTAATATCATGACGACGCACATTATCCTCAGTAAAAAATACCGATTTAAGAGTTTGTGCCGATAGTGTAGTTGTAAAAGCTACACATAAAAACAATAATATATATATTTTCTTCATGATTCAAAATATTAAAGTTCTAAATTAATACCTCCTGGTATTTTTACTTTAAGACCAAGCTGCACCATTTGATTTTTATTCAACACAGCGATATCCCCAGCCGTAACAGATACTGACAGCTTCAATCTTAGGTAAGAAACATTCTCAAGTGCCCCTTCTGTTGTCTCTTTTATCTTAATAGTCATAGTACTACCCTTTCCAGATAATGCACCTTCTGTAGTTGACGAAACACCAGTAACTATCTTATCATTGCTATCATATAAAACTGCGCCAAGTACTAAGTTAAATGGAATGGTATTTTCGATAGCGTCAACTTGCAAAATAAATTCATCATTAATATATTCAGCAACAGAGCCTAAAGATATTCTTTCGTCAAATTCGGTTTCAAACTTTGTTTTTTCACCCATAGCAAAAGGTATTCTGATTACCAAATCTGTCGCCACATTAGCATTCGGAGCGGTGATACCTGTAAAAGAGATTTTAGCCCCAAGGCTTTCCGGTACCATATTAACAATTGTAGCCATATCAAAATCAACATGCGTAGCTCCTGTTGGCATATCGGTATTATCACCCGCAACCCAAAATACTCCTCCTGATTTCGGAACGATAACATTTCCCGAACTAACAACTACTGGATTAACACCACTTTTATTTGCTGTTATCTCAAACTTTGCACTAACATCATTTGGCAATTGTGGAGATATACCCAATGTTGCCTCAATAGAAGTATTTTTAATATCTAAATCACCAACACTATTTTTCAAGAAATCAGGTAATACAATATTGAAATTCTCTGTCACTTCCGGAACAATAGCAACATTCCTCGATGGAATATTCATAGTAAATTGATAATAGTAATCTCCATTACTTTTCTCATGAACACCATCAACGGTGCTTACTCCATAAGCCTTACTTTGAGGCACCGTTTCAAAATTTAATAAATCCTTAATATAGGTTACTTTAGTTTGACCTATACTAACCGTTAAGTTATCCCCGCCAATATTAATATCTGTATTAATATTGTCATCATCTAAATTAAACCCCTCATCGACACACGAAGCCATATATAGCGACGACGCTGCCATTACTGTAATAAAAAATAACTTTTGTAATCCTCGTTTCATAATCTTAAATATTTAGTTTACATATTTTCACGCTACAAAGGTAACGATTTTTTTCTAATTATTACCGATATACATGTTAATTATTTGGATACTATACCTATTTTTACTAATTTTACCCCAAAATATCTTTGTTGTATGGTAAATGTAATAATATATACTGACGGATCTGCACTTGGCAACCCCGGGGCGGGGGGCTATGGCACCGTACTAATGTCAGGAGCACATCGCAAAGAGTTGTCTGGAGGTTATAAGCTAACGACAAATAACCGTATGGAGCTTTTAGCAGTTATTAAAGGGCTGGAAGCATTAAAGAAAGATGGATGTAATGTCACCATCTATTCCGATTCAAAATATGTTGTTGATGCTGTTGAGAAGGGGTGGATATGGAACTGGGTTCGCATTGGATTTAAAGGCAAAATGAACAGTGATTTATGGCGTATGTTTATCCCTCTTTACAAAAAGCATAACGTCAAATTTGTATGGATAAAAGGTCATAGTAACATAACAGAGAATGAGAGGTGCGATAGATTAGCCGTAGAGGCAGCGTCATCAAAAAACCTACTTGATGATGTGGGGTATAAAAAAGAGGATATATCACAATTAAAATATGAAGAATATGAAGAATAATAGATGTATTGTTAGATGCGAAAATACAGGTAGCGATATAACTGTTGTCACCGGAACAACGGTACGAGAAATGTTGCAATACCTTCCATTAGAGAATAAAGATAGCTTTATTTCGGCTTATGTGAATAATAGAAGTAAAGATTTGAATTATGTTATTAACAACAATATAAGTGTCAGATATATAACACCTAAACATTTTGAAGGCAGTAGAGTTTATCGTCGTACTCTAATATTTATGCTATACAAGGCTATTAGGGAGTTATACCCCACGGCAACACTTGATGTACAGTTTTCAGTTGGCTCGGGTGCATATTTTGAAATTGAGGGCATAGAAGAGGATAATGATATAGTTAAGGCAATAAAGGCAAAGATACAAGAGTATATCAACAAAGATATTGAGATAATACGAGAGGTTCTACATGTTGAGCAGTTGAAGGAGATATTTCTAAGAAGTGGACAGATAGACAAGATGGCTCTCATAGAGTCGTTGCGCCGTCTGTACTATACGGTTAACATCATGGATGGCACAACGGGTTATTTCTACGGCACGTTAGCTGCATCAACAGGGCAAATTAAACATTTTGATATTGACAAATTCTACAATGGCTATGTGTTGGTTATACCTCAAAGATGCAACTATAACTTATTAGAGGAGATACCTAAAAGTCGTAATATCCACAAGGTTTTCTCCATACATAAACACTGGATGGATATTCTTGATGTCTCGACAATAGGGCAGCTTAATAAGAGAATACAGCAAGGTGATGCCCCCGACCTTGTGAAGGTTGGAGAGGCTCTACATGAAAAACACATGTCTAATCTTGCAGATATTATATATGAGAAATATCAAGAGGGGGTTAAGGTTATAATGATTTCAGGACCATCGTCGAGCGGAAAGACAACAAGTAGTTATCGCCTATCAATCCAGTTACGAGTATTGGGGCTGGAGCCAGTTATCATTGGTATGGATAACTATTTCGTTGACCGCGAAAAAACACCATTAGACTCTAAAGGACGCTATGACTATGAGCGATTGGAGGCTATTGATGTAAAATTCTTTAATGAACAACTTAACCAACTCATTAGCGGTGAAGAGGTTGATATCCCTCACTTTAATTTTATCACAGGAGAGAGACAGTTTATTAATAATAAATTAAGGCTTAAAAATAACTCAATTATCGTTATCGAGGGGATACATGCCCTGAATCCAGAGGCGACAAGTAGTGTTGATAGGGATAAAATATATAAGTTATATGTTTCAGCCTTAACCTCAATATCAATGGATAACACTACCTATGTTAACACAACCGACAATAGGCTCATTAGGCGTATTGTACGCGACAATCAATTCAGAGGCTGTTCAGCTCTTGACACTCTAAAACGATGGGGAAGTGTGCGTGAGGGTGAAGAGAAATATATCTTTCCGTTCCAGAATGAGGCCGACTATCAATTCAACTCTGCCCTCTTCTACGAGATTGGGGTTTTAAAGCCATATGTTGCACCTCTACTAATGGAGGTACCACAAGATAGCATGGAGTATAGTGAGGCATTGAGGCTTCTTAATCTTTTAGATTTCTTTACTCCAATACCTGCTACTTTAGTTCCTTCAACCTCACTGCTTAAGGAGTTTATTGGAGGTAGTAGCTTTGATGTTAAATAAATTTTATATAACTTTGTGCTTTAATTAATTGTCTAACATATGTACAAATTATTTATTCGTCCACTATTATTTCTCTTCTCTCCCGAGAGTATTCATCACTTTACGGCTAACGGTATAAGGTTATCAAAATATATCCCTTTTATGCCTGCAGTTATCCGTATGATGTTTCGTTTCAATAATCGTGGTTTAGAGAGGGAGGTTTTTGGTCTTAAATTCCCAAATCCTATAGGTATGCCGGCAGGATTTGACAAAGATTGTGAAATTTTTAATGAATTATATAATTTTGGATTTGGTTTTATTGAGGTAGGAACAATACCACCGCATGCGCAGAAAGGAAACCCTAAGCCACGAGTTTTTAGACTAAAGAGAGATAAATCCATCATTAACCGCATGGGCTTCCCAACCAAAGGGCTAAAATATTCTGTAAATAGGCTCAAAAAGGGAAAGAAACACAACTTTATTTTAGCAGGTAATATCGGAAAAAATAGTGATACGCCCAACGAGATGGCAACAGAGGATTATCTAACATCTTTTAGGGCACTTTACGACCATGTTGATTTCTTTGTTGTAAATATCAGCTGCCCCAATGTAAAGGACTTAACAAAGTTACAAGATAGCGACTCGCAGTTTGATATACTTAATGCACTTGTCAAGTTTCGCCGTGGTCAAGAGACCTATAAGCCGATATGTGTAAAAATATCTCCAGATTTAACTTATGAGCAAATAGATAGTACGATAGAAATTATTAAACGTACCAATGTTGATGGTATTGTAGCGACCAATACAACCACTTCACGTCAAGGGTTAACTGTCTCTAAAAAGAGAATCAATGCCATTGGAAATGGCGGTATGAGTGGTGCTACGCTCACAGAAAAAGCTATTGAAACGGTAAGATATATACACACATCAACCGAAGGTGCCTTCCCTATAATAGGTGTCGGGGGAATAATGAGCACGCGGGATGCTATGCGTATGTTTGAGGCAGGAGCATCACTTATTCAAGTATACACAGGATATATATACAATGGTCCTTGCTTTGTAAAAAAGATATGTAAGGAGCTAATAAAAAGTAAAACATTCAATAATTAATAGTTATGGTTTCGGTTGGCATCATCACAATAGGGGATGAAATATTAATAGGTCAGATTGTTGATACCAATTCAGCATGGATAGGTGGCAAACTAAATGATATGGGGTACCGCGTGCATAGTGTGGTATCAATAAGTGATAACAAAAGTGAAATTATCAGAGCTCTTAATTACGCTCTTGAAACAAATGATATAACCCTCGTTACAGGGGGCATAGGACCTACAAAGGATGATATAACAAAACGAACGCTTGCAGAGATGTTCGATTGTGAACTTGTCAAGAATGAGGAGTGCTACGATGCGGTGCGTAAATTATGCGAACGTAGAGGACTGATATTTAATGAGCTAAATCAACTACAAGGTTATGTTCCTGCTTGCTGTAAGGCTATAGTTAACGATAATGGGACTGCTCCAGCTATGTTATTTGAGCGCAATGGCAATATGCTGATATCTATGCCAGGAGTGCCTTTCGAGATGAAGGAACTATGCACTAACAAGATATTTCCTATGTTAGTGGAACGCTTTGGCGTAAGTAAAAATATTCATGTAACAAAAACAGTTTACGGACTTCCAGAGAGTACCCTTGCTATTACAATAGCCGATTGGGAGGATAGCTTACCAAAAGATATGCATTTAGCTTATCTGCCTACGCCACAACGAGTGCGGCTTCGTATATCAGTATATGGAGGCGTAAGCAGCCGCGAAGATGTTGAAAAGGAGTTTATCAAACTAAGAGATATAATACCGCAGTATTTTATTGGCGATGAAAACATGAGCGTTGAGGCATCTACTGCTGAAATACTATTAGAAAAAGGTGAAAGTTTAGCAATAGCTGAATCGTGTACTGGAGGTGCTATTGCCAATAGGTTCACAATCATGGCTGGCGCATCAAAATATTTTACAGGAGGTGTTATTGCCTATTCGAATAGTGTTAAAATAGATATTTTGGGTGTTAGCGAAGATAGTATAAATGAGCATGGAGCTGTAAGTGAGGCTGTTGTACGTGAAATGGCGGAAGGGGTTCGTAATAAGATGGATACAACCTACGGCATAGCAACAACAGGTATAGCAGGACCTGATGGAGGTTCGTCAGAAAAGCCCTTAGGCACGGTATGGTTTGCATTGGCTACACCAAGTGAGACAATTACTGTAAAGAAAGTTTTTTCAACGTTACGAGAGCAGAACATAGATTACGCATCAAGTTATGCTATTTCGCTTTTACGTAACTACTTAATTAATAAATAAATGGCAGAAAAATTATTATACCCATTAAAATTCGTCCCGCTTGAAAAAGAGATGCGTTGGGGAAGTGAGCTATGGCTGCTCTCGGGCTTAGAGGGTGATGAGACAGAGGTTATGGAGGGTTTTCTAAGCGAAAATACACCTAACGAGCTTACCGAAATATATATGGGGGAAATGGTAGGAGATAAGGTATATGCACGATATGGATATGAATTTCCATTGCTTGTTAAACGTATCATGGCGAAAGAGTTGCTATCGGTACAAGTGCATCCAACAAACGAGTTAGCCGAAGAGCGGCATAATGCCTATGGCAAGTGTGAATTATGGTATGTCAATGAGGCAGAAAAAGGAGCTATATTATATCTTGGGCTTAAAAATGGCATTACGTCAGATGAGTATATAAAAGCTGTAGAGAATGGTTCTGTTGAGGAGATATTAAATAAAATCGAAGTTAAGGCAGGGGATATATTCTATATTCCAGCGGGCACAATACATTCGATAGGTGGAGGTATTACTATTACAGAGATTCAACAAAGCTCCGATATAACGTACCGTATCTATGATTGGGATAGAGTTGACAGTGATGGAAAACCACGTGAACTCCATACCGATTTAGCATTTGATGCTATTAATTTTGAGCAATCGCCACCTTTTAATCTACGCGGCACGGTAACCACGAATGAATTGACCACAATAAATGCAAACGAGTATTTTATTACTGAGATAATTGACGTAAATGGTGAATTCAATTTAGAGTATAGCGGTAATGAATCATTTATATTATTAATTGCTCTTGATGGCAGTGGTGATATAGAGTATGACATAGATGGAGTTGTGGGTCTTGATAAGGGGGACTTGGTTATGATACCTGCCGATTTGGAGGATATTAGGATTGTGGGTAGCGTTAAGGTACTCAAGGTTGAACCATCTATAATCTAATCCTATGATAACTGTTGCTGTTGTAATACTTAATTGGAATGGAAAGGAGATGTTAAGACGCTTCTTACCTAACGTTATACAAAATATTACAGGTAACGAATATAAAATTATTGTTGCAGATAATGGCTCGACGGATGGTTCAATCGACTATCTGCACGATGAGCACCCCGAAATACAAACCATTATTCTTGATAATAATTATGGATATGCCGGTGGGTATAATAGAGCCTTGAAGGATATTGATGCTGAATACTTTATGCTACTCAATTCAGATGTCGAGCTCAAAGATAATCCATTAGGTGCACTTGTAAGTTATATGAATAGTAATAGGAATGTTGGTATTGCAATGCCCAAAATACTATCCCAGTGTGAACCTAACAAATTTGAGTATGCAGGTGCAGCAGGTGGTTTTATTGACAAATATGGTTTTCCGTTTTGCCGAGGGCGTATATTATCGCATGTTGAAGAGGACAAGGGACAGTATGATGATACCTCCAATATTCTTTGGGCTTCGGGTGCTGCTCTTTTCATTAGAAGTTCACTTTTTAGAGAGTTAGAGGGTTTCGATGAGAGCTTTTTTGCATATATGGAAGAGATAGATTTATGTTGGAGAGCGCAAAACAAGGGATATAAGGTTGTATCTATTAGTGATAGT
>CAYIZU010000018.1:0-14713 GCA_964367795.1 uncultured Rikenellaceae bacterium
CAGGTATATCAAATGATATGAGAGATATTCATTCAGGTGTTGAAAGTGGAAACGAAAGAGCTAAATTGGCTTTAGATGTATTCATTAAAGCTATCAAATTCTTCATTGGTGGCTATGCAGCTGAGATGAATGGAGTTGATATGATAGTATTCACTGGTGGTGTTGGAGAAAATGATGATATAGCACGTAAAGCTATATGTGAAGGTATCTCTTACCTTGGTGTTGATTTCAACGAGGCAAACAATAACATACGCGGTACAGAGGTATTATTGTCTAAGCCAGAATCAAAAGTTAAAGTTGTTATCTGCCCAACAGACGAAGAGCTTGTAATCGCAACAGATACATACAGACTTACAAAGTAGGTCTGTTTAGATTCTTGACGGCTTTGTCAAAAGCACGTCATCTTTGCACGGAAAGGGCAATTCACAAAACAGAGTTTTGCGAATTGCCCTTTTTTTCGTGTCTCCGACGGCTCGTTTTGGAAAACGAGACAAAACTTTTTTGGAGAAATTGCATTTCTCTTTTGTGCGAGATAATAAGAGGTGCCCAATAGGCCCTAACTTATTGACCTATTATGAAGATTGCTGGTATCTTATGTAGCATTTTATCAATATTTTGTTTTTGCCACTCTCTAATGGTCTGTGTTTTAATGTATTGATTTTCTCCTGTGATATTAGCAGCTATTGATAAACGTATATTGTTCGGTACTACTTTGGTAATAGCGCTGAATAACTGCACATTGCGATAGGGTGTCTCTATAAATATTTGCGTTTGATTGTATTTTGTTACTAAGGAGATTAGTTGAGATAGCTTTTTATCTCTTTCGTTACTTTTAATTGGCAGATAGCCGTTAAAAGAAAAAGATTCACCATTTAGTCCTGATGCCATGAGTGACAATATTATTGATGATGGACCTACGAGAGGAATGACCTCAATCCCCTGCTTATGGGCTTCTGCCACCACTGCAGCACCCGGATCGGCTATTGCAGGTACCCCTGCTTCCGACATAATCGCACAATCCTTACCTTCATGTAATGGTTTTAACAGTTCTATAGCGCTCTCTTCTGATGTATGCTCACTATACTCAACAAACGTAAGGTCGTTAATAACCATTCCAAGTTTACAGCTACTAATAAAACGTCGAGCCGTTCTTACGTTTTCAACAATAAAATAATCCAGCCCTTGTAATATTCTCATATTACAGGCTGGAATAGTTTCTAATCCCTTTTCACCCTCCGTTATAGGTGTAGGAATGAGGTATAATTTTCCTTTCATCTATACTTATTACTCCTCTTCCTCTGGTTTAAGTATCTCGAAAGTAAATACAAGAGGCGTATATCCATATATTAGGCTACCAGTGGTCTCATATTTCCCTGAAGAGCCATAAGCGAACTCCGGTGAGGTGATAAACTGCACCTTGTCACCTAACCTCATCCCATTCTCAACAACATATTTGAATGCTTGAATAAGAGCCGTTCCTCCATTACCTGATCCATAATCCGACGTGTCTTGTGGGTTATAATTATATGATATTGGAAGATAATCTCTATCCGCATCAAATATGTTATTTGCCTCTGCTACCTCTTCTAAGTTGGTGTCAAAAACAAACCCATCCATGAATTCTCCAGTGTAGTTAAGGGTTATCAAAGAGTCCTTACGAAGAGAGTCTGCAATATTGGTATTTCTTACTAGCCACTTCATATATATACCCGACTTAATGTAATCTAAATCGTTTAAAGAGGCATAATTAAGAGTCTCTAATTCAGAATCTCTCTCTGCATTATCAGACATTGCTACAAGTTCAATATTAATAACTGATATTGTTGATTTAATGCCAATATTTCCAGCATAACCTTGATATATACTATTTGAAGTGCTGTATCCATAGGCAGGAGCCGTAAGAATCTCTATCTTATCACCAACCGACATCTCTTTTAAGGCTAAGTAGTGAATATGTGTTAACCCGTAATAGCCGTAGTAATATCCTAATTTAAATTTAAAAGGTGCGTCGTATCTCGTTACAAAAGAGAAAGTACCCAACTGACGCGCTAAATTAGGGTCATACGTATTTACCATATAGCTGCCAGTGTTATCCATAGATGTGTAGTTTATAGACACAAAAGTAGAGTCGTCAGGTTTCGCTGTTAACCCATTAGGGTTTTTTGTTATCTTCCAATACACACCATCTAAAGTATCGTTTTTCTCTAAATGTGGATAATTTTTCTGAGCCCATAAGTCAAGAGACTCATAGTAATCTATCTCATTCTCTACGGCTGTATTTTCAGCACATGAATATACATATGCAAACGATAACAGCATTATCAACACTCTAAATCCTCTTTTTATCATAACTTTATCTTTTTTTTATTCTTATAACGTCTATCTCAAAATTTATTGCACTTTCAGCGGGTAATACCCCTATCTCTTTCTCTCCATAGGCCAAGTTAAAAGGCATAAATAGAGATATCATATCCCCCTCTTCCAAGCCACTAAGCCCATACTCCAAACCTCTTATCAGCGGTGTTACACCATACTCTATCTCTAAAGGAGCGAAACTCTTATCTGCCGCAGTAAAACCCAATTGCAACGCTATTGACTCCACATTGGTATCAAAAATAGCTGCCGGCGCACTATTAAATATATAAGCTACATACTTAATATATATAGAGTCCCCAGGCTCTAAAGTTAAAACCTCTGTTGAGGTGTCACCACCACTATCACTCTCTAAAGCTACCGTTCTAAAACTACGATATACTCCATTAATGTTCTCATACACAATCTCTTGTGTCGATAGATATTCCTCAATATCTATTATCTGCTGTGTCTCCACCGACTCTTTCTCGGAGTTACAACTTGCAAATATAGCAATAAATAATATTATAATAAAATATTTCCTCAACATAAACAAAAATTTTTATTGCAACACCTTGGTTGTTAGCCCTAATTTATCTAATAAAGCCTCAACTTTTGGTTCGCGCCCCATAAAATCTATATATAGTTTCATTGCATCGTCACTCCCTCCTTTAGATAGTACTTTTTTTCGGAAATCGGCTGCTACTTCGCAATTAAAAACACCCTCTTTTTGAAAGCGTGTAAAGGCATCAGCCTCCAGTACCTCCGCCCACTTATAGCTATAATAACCGGCAGAGTAGCCTCCAGAGAAGATATGAGAAAAGGCAGTTGCAAAACAGTTTCCTGCCACTATAGGCATCAATATACACTCTTTAGTTGCTGCTATTGAGAACTCCCTTAGTTCACCATCGAAAGGTTTATCTATAGTATGCCATGCCATATCCTCCAATCCAAAAGATAGCTGTCGAACCGACATAATACCACTCAAAAAATTACGCGAGGCTATTAGCCTGTCTATCAGTTCAGATGGAATAGGCTCTCCAGTCTCATAGTGCCGTGCCACTTCAAATAGAAATTCGCGTTCTAATGCCCAATTCTCCATTATCTGCGATGGCAACTCCACAAAATCCCAAGCCACCGAGGTACCACTTATTGAGGGGTAGGGTAATCGTGAGAATATAGCATGTAAGGCATGCCCGAACTCATGGAAGAGGGTAGTCACTTCGTTAAAAGTGAGTAATGATGGTTTAGTCGTTGTTGGTTTGCTAAAATTACAAACAACAGAAACTTGTGGATTATATTCCCTACCTTCATATTCATAATACTCGCGGAATGTTGTCATCCATGCCCCTCCACTTTTTGTGGCACGTGGGAAGATATCAACATATAGCACTGCAAGTTCCTTTCCATCGGACTCATAAACGCGATAAGCATTAACATCTTCATGATAACATTCAATAGAGCTATCTTCAGCGAAAGTTATGCCATAAAGCCTGCCGCAGAGCTCAAATAGCGAATCCATAACTTTTGAGAGTTCGAAATATGGTTTTAACTGCTCTTCTGAGAGCTCCAATATCTCTTTACGATATTTTTCCGAGTAATATGCAAAATCCCAACTCTGAAATTTACCGTCGAAACCATTCTTTCTTGCAAACTCTATTATTGTAGAAAGCTCCTCCTTGGCTACCGATAGGGATGGGGACAATAACTCCTCTAAGAAATCATCCACTCTATCAACCCTTTCAGCCATGCGCTCCTTTAGAACATACTCCGCATGGGTAGAAAAACCTAAAAGTTGAGCTTTCTCCAAGCGTAGATTTACAATATCTTTTACTATATCTATATTGCTATTCTCTTCGCCCGAATAGCATCTACTGCCATACTTTCTAAATATCTCCTCACGTATTTCGCGACATTCGCTATACTGCATAAAAGGCACCATGCTTTGCGCCTGAAGAGTTATCGCCCACCCCTCCATACCGCGCTCTTCAGCCTCTGCCTTTGCCGCTTCAATAACAAAATCAGGGAGGCCAATAAGTTTCGCACTATCTGTAATATGCTTAATATAGCCGTTAGTGGCTGCAAGTACATTCTGGTCAAAAAGCAGTGATTTCATCGCTAACTCTTCAGTTATCTCGCGATAGCGTACACGTTTATCTTCCGGCAAGTTTGCGCCATGCCTAATAAATGATTCATAACACTTCTCCGTTACCCTTCTCTGGAGGGCTGTTAACCCCTCCATTGGCGACTCATAAACACTTTTAACCCTATTGAAGAGAGGGATATTTAAGAATATAGAGTTGGCAAAATTGGTCAATACTGGAGATAAAGATATAACTATATCTTGCATTTTATCCGACGTATCGGCATGATTGAGATTAAAAAGAATAGAACTAATTCTATCTAATTCGCGGTTACAATACTCCATAGGAGCTATTACTGAATAGAAAGAGGGCTCTTCACCACTCTCGGCAATTTGATTAATACGCTCTCTTGCCTTGTCGATAGCCCAAAGAATAGCTGGTTCGTAATCCTCCAACTTAATATTTTTGAAAGGAGGTAGCTCGAAAGCACTAAATAATATATTTTTATCTTTCATACTAATATAGATTGTCAAGGTATCCGCTACTCTTCTTTAACTTCAAATCTTGAAGTACCGATGATTTAACCCTGATATTAAAACTCCAACTCTTACGGTAGCCCACTGGCACCCATGTTAGTCCCATTTGCCAACAGTGTAAGTCTCTATCTATTGTTACCGTTCCCGGTGTTAACTCTAATGTTTGTAGGTTTAGACCACCACTAAACGATAGTCCCCACTTAGAGGTTAACGTTATACTTCCATTATATGATACCGTTTGCGTAAGGGAGGACTGCACTCCGGAGTTGCTATACGATAAGTTATAGTTCATACTTAAATTCCACGGTATGGAGAAGTTATAATATTCTGGTTTGAGTAACGATACAGCTGCATTCGGATTGATATTATTTTCAACCATTGTCCGCTGTTCATCCGCCGTAAGTTCTCGCGGAAGAGTCTCGCTACCTGTTCCTGAACCTTCCCCCTCATGCCCGAAAACACTTCTAAAAGAGTATCCAAACGATAATGATGCCGAAGTTATACGGCCATTGGTAAATGATAATGCAGAGGTGCGTCGTCCAAGCTCTGTATATAAATACGGATCATATGTTGCACTTGCATTGATACCTAATGACTTAAATAGGGTAGTACGAGCCGATATAGATATCGGGCTTAACTTCATTGAGTCGGCAAGGAGGTTATATGATGAAGAGAAATTTAAACTCTCAAATATTTTTATCTTAGCCACCCCTGTTGTGTCGCGCTTGCTACGTACTTTCATCTCTAAAGTATTGGCTAAAGAGAATGATATAGAACCACTCTGCCCGTTACCCGGTACACCATATATGCCATTCTGATATGGAGAGTATCTCGTTGTTCCACCATCTACATCAGACTGAACCTCTCTATAATATCCAAACTTCTCATCTCCAAAATTAGGTGAATAAGATAGGCTAAATGAAGGGGTCATCATATGACGTATCGCTTTGATAGCCTTATCTCCCTTAAATTGGTACATACCATAGAGTATTGTCTGGAATGATAGCGATGTACTATAATTATATACTCGATAGAATCCTCTCTCTTCCTCTATATCTACCATATCAGTGGATTCATTCCACACTCTATTTTCGCGTGTAAAATACCACCTCTCCTGATAATTCACAGAAGGGGTTATATTTAAGTAATTAAATAGTGAGAACGAGGTATTAATAGGTATCTGATGATTGAACCCAAATTTCATATCCTCGAACATCTCGGGTGTTAGGAACTCCGACTCTTTAGTGGTAACTCTATTATTGAACGCGCCACTATACGTTAAACCTATCTTCTCGTACCAACGCTGCTTACCAATTGCATTTTTTCGTTTGAATGGGAATATCTTCGATACGTTAAACGACATATTTGGTAGTGTTAACGATATGGTTGAGTCTCTATTATTTTGCGAGTGCTGCATACTTGCAGAAAAAGATAGTGGTTTACCTACCCACGTTTTTGAGTATGATATGCTCGAGTTGGTTTGAGCTGTAATATAATCCTCAATAGTACCATTATACTTACTATAGTTACTTGTACTATAGTTTACACTTGCCGAAAAAGTGGAGTTTGGTTTGAACTTAGGGTCTTGCGAGTGCGACCATGTGATACGATAGTTGTTCGTATTGATATAATCTGGAGACTCTTTTTCACCTATTATATCCTTTGAAAAATCGAAAGCAAAGTTACCGCTAAATTTATATCGTAGCTTATATGACGACGCAATAGATGCCTCCCATGAACCTTGCGTGTAGATACCTGCAGTGATACGAGCATCGAAATAGTCGTTAAAGGCAAAGTAGTAACCTCCGTCGCGTAGGAAGAATCCTTTTTGTGCCTCTTCGCCATATTCTGGTATAATAAATCCTGAATTTCTGTCAGACATGATTGGGAAAAAGACAAATGGTATAACAAAAGGAAAGAGAGGAACACCCTCTATCACAAGGTAAGAAGGACCAGCAACTATTCTCTTGCCATTCTTTCCTTGAATAAGTTGAGCTTTGGTTGAGGCAAGATAGAAGTGTGGTTCAGGGCAATCGCACGTTGTGTATTTCGCCATTTTTATATTGAAATGGTCTGCATCCATCATTTTTAAAGCCTCTCCATGGATAAAGCCTTCACCCTCTTTACGGTAACCTCCACTAATCTTTGCTTTGCGGGTACGAAGATTATACGCTAAGCTATCCATATCATACTCCTGCCCTTGGTCAACAAATTTTGTCTTTTGATATACTCCAACGCTATCAAGTTCACCAATTGCCTTAATGACGTTAGTGCTTAGGTCAACCGTCATAAATGCCCCTGCAAGCTTACTCTCTCCGTAGTCAAGCTTGGTATCTTTATATAGGAACATCTTATTGGTTCTCATATCGAATATCATAGAATCCTTATTACCACTGACAAGTATGTTATCAAGAAAACCTACACGTACACGAGGTACTATTTTAGAGCTGTCGACAACAACGCTATCCGTTAGCTCAACAGCAACGGAGTCTCCTTCAAGTTGTAATTCGTTTCTTGTAGATATTCTGTTAGTAGGTAGTTCTTTATTTGCTACGTTACTGGCAGGTTTAGTGGGCATACTATCTTTTGTCTCCGACTTGGAAGTCTCCTCAACAGGATTAGATTCATAGATATAGCCAATACTATCAATAGATATGCTATCTTGTTCAGTATGCTCATCTTGCTCTTCTTCAATGCCTTTAAGCTTTCTTATTTGCGCTTTTTTCTCAGCTTTTAGGGCTTTACGTGCAGCTTTCACCATATCACGCTCTTTCTCCCTCTCACTCTTGTCCATCTCTTTGCGTCGCTGCTTTTCAATGCGTGCCGCGAGCCTCTCTGCCTTTCGCTTTGCCTTTCGTTGCTTGCGTAACTCTTTCTTAGAAAAAGTTTTTTCGACCTTTTTTTCAACCTCTTGCATAGTGTAACTATCTAAATGATAGTTCATTGCAATAGATTCCATAGGGGCAAGTAACTGCAATGACATAAGCAGCAAGATAAAATTTACTAGATATTTATTCCTAAAAAATTGCAATTTAATAATTTGTTAGTTAAATTTGTGCGACTTTAGATGAAAGTCCCTGCAAAGTTAATTATTTTTGAGGAAATAATGGTGTGTTGTTTGGAGAAATTTTAGTGTATGAGGTACTTTTTGTTGATTTTAGCCCTTTTTTTTGTTTTTTTTGATGCCAACGCGCAAAAGAAGGAGCAGTTTAGATTGAAAACCGTCGTGATAGATGCAGGTCACGGTGGTGATGACCCCGGTGCAGTTTACGGTAAACTATATGAGAAAGATATAACCCTTGATATAGCTTTAAAATTGGGCAAAAAGATAAAGAAATCCTATCCGTCAATAAAAGTGGTCTATACGCGCCAAACAGATGTAAGAGTGGACGTTGATAAGCGTGGGGCCATTGCAAATAGGGCTAATGGAGATGTTTTTATATCCATACATGTTAATTCAACAGATGACAAGGTGACTAAGGCTACAGGTAGTGAAACTTTTACTATGGGTATGCATAAAAATGCGGCAAGTTTAGCTGTTGCTAAGAAGGAAAATAGTGTTATTACTTTTGAGGAGGGATATGAAAAAACCTATCAGGGTTTTAATCCTAAAGATCCGGAATCTTATATAATGTTTGGACTTGGGCAGTATAGTTTTAGTATGTCGAGCATTGTTCTTGCAAATGCAGTGGAGGAGTATTATGTGAATAATAGAAAGCTCCCATCGCGAGGTGTTAAGCAGGCGGGGTTTCTAGTTCTCTGGCATGCATCAATGCCGTCAATATTGACGGAGGTGGGTTTTATTAATAACCCAAAAGATAGGGCATATATGAGTAAACCGTCGGGGCGAGAAGAGTTAGCAAATGCACTTTTTAGGGCTTTTGTTAAGTATAAAAAGAGTGTAGAGGTTGAGAGCGAGTATAATACAACGCAAAAGCGTGATGATGCAGAAAAGATAATATCAGCGCAGAATGAAGAGGTAGTGATGGCTAAGTATTCATCATCAAAGGTGGGATATGCGGTGCAGCTACTTACTTCATCGAAAAGAGTTCCGATAAATAGTACATATTTTGGAAATTATTCAAAAAATGTATTTGAACTTAAAAGCGGTACAAGATATAAATATTTCGTTGGATTAATGGGTAGCCAAGAAGATGCTGTTCGTATGCAACAAAAGATAAGGAGCGGAAGGAGTTATAAAGATTGTTTTGTTGTTGGTATTAAATATGGCACAACAGCTCCGTTAGCTCATGTAAAGTTATTATTAAAGTAAAAATATTAAAATTAAAGATTATGAAGATTACGAAAGAGGCAAAAATAGGTATTTCAAGCGTTGTGATACTTTTTATATTGTATTGGGGTATCAACTTTTTGAAAGGATCTAACATACTTAGTGGTACAAATACCTTTAAGACATCATTTGAAAACATTAGTGGATTAGAGGTGTCGTCTCCTGTGATTATAAATGGTATGAAAGTGGGCACAGTAACCGATATTGATATGAAAAATGTGCACGGTGATGTAAATGTGCGGTTCACGGTGAAAAAGGAGTATCAAATACCGTCGAACTCAATAGTGGAGCTCACAGGTCAATCGCTATTAGGCGGTAAGCAGCTTGTGCTTATTGCTGGAGATGCAAAGACGTTTCTCGAAAATAAGGCTGTTATCAAGTCTGAAATAGATACAGGTCTAGAGGATGCTACAAAGGAGGTTACGACAAGAGCAACAAGTCTTATGGATTCATTAACTTTATCTCTTTCGAAATTTAATAAACTTATGTCTAAGGAGTTGATAACCAACACTCATAGTGTTGTTAGTAATGTCAATGATGCAACGGGAGAATTAAGTAAGTTAATAAAGGATGAAAGAGAGCAGATAGGTAAATTGCTTGAAAATCTGACTAATATAACAGTAGAAATTAATAAAATTATGCCTGCTGCAAATAAGAGTATGGGTAATGTTGCAAATCTAACAGATTCGTTATCTACCTCATTGCCAAATATTCTTGCCGATTTGGAAGAGGTTATGTCAAAGCTCAATAATAATGATAATTCGGTGAATAAACTGCTTACTGATAAGGAGTTATATAGTAATGCTACGGAGACATTAAATGCTGCAGCTGCACTATTAAACGACTTAAAAGAGAACCCTAAAAGATATATTAATATATCTGTTTTTGGAGGTAAGAAGGATAAAAAATAAAAAAACGCATTAAAGATATGAGAAGAGGGACATTAGTACCCTCTTTTTTTGTGAAAAATTTTGGAAAGTTATTTTTATTTAGTATTTTTGTGATTGAATGAGGAGAGAAAAATATTTTTTATATTATATCGTTTATAACATATTATAACCTAATTTAAATTGAAGAAAGAAATACAATGCGTTATTTAATTATAGTTTTTTTTGTCTTTGTTATCTCTTGTAGTAAGGGTGGTTCTGCAGATAATAACTCTTCAGATGTTGGTGGAGAGCAGATAGTGCTTGAGAGTACAGGCACTGTTGTAGATACGAGGGGTAGCGTTGTTGATGGTAATGATATAAAAGATGCCAATCAACCCTTTGGGGCTATGATTTATGAGCACCAGAATATTAGCACCCTTCCGTTTCAGGTCAATACATCAAAACCTAATTATGCATTTAATACCAAATTTGCTTATGATAACACAAAAAAGGTGTGGTCATCAGTGGATAATCTTAAATGGCCTACTGGTAATGTAAATGCAGGGCTTTCGTTTTTCACATATTTCCCATATATAAACGGTACCCTTGCAGAATATGGTTCGGGAACGCTTTTTCAGATATTGTCTGATAGCAATGATGCAGGTTCCCCAAAGTTTCGATATGTGGCAGGAGACGATGTTTTAACACATAAAGATATATTAGTTGGAGACCCAAACACTCTTCTAAGTAAGCTAAGTGTTCCAAATGCATATGCTCCTCTCGCGTTTAAGTTTGTGCATATTCTTTCATCCATTGTTTTTTCAAGAGAGATAGAGGATATTTCAGCAGATAATAATCCATCACCGAGTTTTCGTTTCAGAATAACTGAAGTTACTATTAGTAACCTGTATAACGAGGCTGCGTTTAATGCAAAGACAGACACTGCAAAACCAACACTCATAACAAGTGAAATGACATGGCGAGACTATAAACCAATTGAGCAAGATGCCTCCTTTGTTTTATCTTCGTCGAACTTAAAGCCGGCATCTGATGAGGAGGGAGGTCAAGGGTCATTGGCTTTAGACACCAATCACATAGTGTCGCTTGATAACGCTGTTATGTTTCTCCCACCTCAAACGGTTAATAATCTGAAAATTGTTGTCAAGGCAGAGGTTATGGAGACCATAACAACGACCGAGAATGGTATTCCCACTTCAGAAATAGTTACTGATGAACTCGTTATCGAAAAGAGCTTACAAAATTTTGTTTTGGAGCAAGGTAAACGATATAATTTAGCCGTTATTTATAAATATTCTGGACCGGTAAAAGGACAGATTGATATTATAGGAACCATTGTCCCTTGGGAACAGGTGCAGGTTGTTGTACCACCATATATTTAATTCATGATTTTATATGCTTAAGAGAAATTATTATATACTACTATCGATTATAATTTTAACTTTCACCTCCTGTGTCAAAGAACCAATTGAGATTGTGGCACCGGATAGTGGTAAGTTGCAATTCACATTGCGTGCAGTAAGTGCCGATATTCAGACAAGAGCAACCTCCACGCCTTACGAGGAGTCACTTATGACAAATGCATTTATAATGCTCTACCGCTTCCCTAACGGGTATTCTACTGGGGCTGACCCATATAATGTTGACGACGAAGAGCTGGTACAAACGTGGCAATTAAATAGTGAAGATATACTTCTTGATAGAGATGCGCACTCATTTACAACAGCAGTTGACGTTGCTTTTGTTACTGCTGGAGATACAGACCAAACGGTTTATACGCTATTTGCTATTGTAAATTATGGCGATAATAATGCCATTATGAGCCTTTCGCAGGAGAGTATAAATGCGGCAGTGGCAACTGGTACATGGGATGCTCTTAGTGAATTGGATATAGAGATGAAGCCTACCAATCTATCTGTGGAGCGAGGAACAAATTTTTTAATGCGAGGTATTGTGCCATCTTTAACAAAGGATGATCTTGTATCAGTTGCGGGACAAGTGGGAGATGATATTGTGATAGACTTAAAGCGTATAGATGCAAAATTTTCTTTTAAGCTACTTTTTACCTCTAATGTTGTCCCTCCCGGCGATCCTCGCCCTGCTTCGGCAACCTCGCCACGTAAGATAATAAATATGCGAACGGATTATTGGCAAGTCCACAATATTCCGCGTAAAGTTAATCTGGTTTCTGGCACAAGAGTGTTTAGTGATACAGAAGACGAGGTATTTACCTCTCCTATTATGAATTTTGAGGGTATAGGAGAGGATGCTGGTGCAGTGTTCTCTTTTTATATTATGCCGCAGTCTTATATTGTCTCGCCTGAAAATAGTATAAAGGCTCTTTTCTCAAATGTAGATAGTGGCTCGGGTGTATATTTGGATGATGTTGAAGGATACGATAATATAGATCAATACTCATTTGTATATAATGATGATGGTAGTGTTAGGGATTACCTTAGGGATACGGATGGAAATAGAATAATAAAGCCAGATGGCTATGTGGACTTTTTTAGGAATCCTAAAATTCCTTTGTGGCAGTATAAGTCATTGACGCTTCGTGAGCACCAGATTAGGAATAACACATCTACATTGTCGGATAGTAGAACCAATTTCACATACGCTCCCGATAAGGCTCCATATGTGGAGTTCTTCGCGGAGTTAGAGTATGATTATTTTGATATAGATACTGAAGTAACTACGCGATATGTAACAGATATGCGTGTCTTATTACATCTCGGTATGGGTAAAAGAACAACAATATTTCCTACTGGTACTATAAGGCTTAGTGATGGTAGTGTAATCGACACGCCGCCGCCATTCGATCTTGATGAGAATAACACAACTGTGGATGTTGATGATTATGATATTGTGGAGAATACTCAATATAATTATAATCTTTACTGGGATGGTTCTGCGTCTATTATTGCGGAGGCAACATCAAATGCAAGTAGTGGTTTGCCAGAGATGGAGTATACGCCAGGTATGGAGGGGCAAGTTTATGCACCACGTATATATAGACGTATAAATTCAGGTAATGATCAATTTATATACTCAATGCCCGATTTACTTGTAAATCCATTAATGGGCTGGGCGTTATCTTCACCTTTTGGTCAGTGGACAGCGTATGATCTATACAATCCTAATCCTACACGTCCTATTAATGTAAATGGAGATATTGAGAATATAGATTATAAATGGGTTCATTTTGCGGTTAATCCTAAAAATGGCACGGGTCATTCGAAGATGCGAATTTTTCCTGGAAATATAGATAAGCGTCCAGATATGTATTATGGAGCAGAGTACTCTTTTATCGAAACAAAAGAGGTACCAATGCAGGGAGGAGGAACAATGCGAGTTCCTGTTTATCGTAATGAAGCAAGCGGCTTGGTGGTTGAAAAGCCTATTACTCTCGATGGAACATATTATGGAACCTTTGCACCAAACGATAATTATTGGGAATTCTTAGAAACTTATAATGATCCTACTAAGTCAACGAAATTACTTAACATCGACCAAATGATGCAGATTGCCTACCTAAATAAGGCGGGGTATATTCAGAAAAATAGTGCAGTTCCCGATGTGCTTTCAACAGAAGTGGGGTCGCTACCATCTGCATGGCATACGATTGGCACCCCTCCAATGAGTCAACCAGATACGCCAATTGAAGGCTCAAATACGCCAATGTCATCTATCAACATGACAGCTTTTGTTAATGAATTCTATTATTATATCCATCCGTTGAAATATGTTCGTGATGGTGGTGGAGATCATTCGGTTGAAGGTGGGCTGTGGAAACACTTTGTTAATCGTGCGGATAAGCGTGTATTTTCGGTAGTATCACCTCCGCAAATTAGCAATGATTATCTAAGTCAGTATGTTGCTTCGTCAACGGTGTTTGAGCAGGAGCCTATTCAAACATACTATAATCTTAATAATGCGGGTTTAGATGTCCCAGAAGCTACTGCGGAAGGAGGAGAATACTGGTCGACTAATAGACAATATACAACACCTAAGTATATAGTATATGGTTACGAGGGATTTATGGAAGAAGAGACCTTCTCGGTATTATCAGAGAACGGAGAGAGTAATAGTGGCGCTGGTATAGCTGGTATTTTTCCCTCTGCTCTGAATCAGAGTAGTAACGATTATGGTATTCGTAATATTCGTAGTGGACTTCGTAATACACAGCTACAGTGGTTAAGAAACTTTACTAATGGAAAACTAATTAATGGGAATAATGTTGTTGATTGGAGTAAATTCATTGACAGGGAGACTTGGGAATTGAAATATGATATTGCCATTTATCAATGTTTAAAAAGAAATCGCGACGAGGATGGTGATGGAAAACTTGATGTTGATGAAATTAAATGGTATGCTCCTGCTATAACGCAGTTAGGTTATCAGTGGATAGGGGCAGGTGCTCTAAGCTTAGAGGGTCAACCCTATTTCAATGATGATTTTTCACAAACACCTACAGCTCTCTTTTCAAGTACCTATATACATAGCTATGATACTACTTTGGGTAAGGATGGGGGACATATGTTATCATGGGTTAATCAGGGG
>CAYIZU010000018.1:14723-18809 GCA_964367795.1 uncultured Rikenellaceae bacterium
CAGGGGTATTCGGTTAGTAATGCATGGGATGTTATGGATTTTGACCCAACGGGATTTTTACCAGGGCGTCCAAATAATAGTGTAGGATGGATACCAGGAGTACATGGGCGTCGAGTTCATGTTCGATGCTTTAGAAATATTGGAACTCCTAAGAGCGAGGAGGGAAAAATGCTGAATACCATGTTGCCGCAGGAGCACGAGTTTGTAAAGGCAATTGTTAGAATTGGACCTTACGTCCCAGATAATTTAGGAGATCTACCATCAAACACTGTTGTTTATAAAATGAAATTAGTAAATATTGACCCAGTGGCATATCGTCGATATTCTCAGGTGGATGAGTTACCTATGCACCATGTGTTTGAGGATCATAATAAACCGTGGAGCGAATTTGAGGTGATAGGTAATCTATCATCTACCACCTACGATAATGGTACCAGTGGCTTGAGAAAAGCTACTTTCACGGCGCAGCAGTTAGATGACTATTTCCCAAAAAACACATTTTGGGGACATATGAATGCAATAAATACGTTAAGTACTGAAGTCAAGCAGCCGTGCCCTAAGGGGTGGAGAATGCCTAATCAACGTGAGGCATCAATAATGCAAATGATGCTTCAAAAGCGAGTGTCAAGCACATCTTCAGCCGACTATACCTCTTATAATGAGAATACCGATGAAGGTTGGGGTAATCTTACTAAGATAAACCAGTCGGGCTCACAAATAATATCAGGACCTAATCCTGAAATTGATAGGTATGTAATGACGCGAACCTATGGGTTAAAACTTAAGACCGCTGCGGCAGTGCCAAGCACTCCAGCACCCTTAACAACCCTCCCACAAAATGGGGAAACATCTGATAACCTTTTCGAGACTTATGGTATAACCATTGATATTTTTGATGAAACAACTATTGGACCCGTTATTGGGGTTAATGATTTTACACGTATGAGATGGTTGGATCCAGATTATATAAATAGTAGTTCGCATAAAGGTCGTGCACGTTGTGTTCGGGATGTAAATTAATATTATCTTCGGAGATATAATATTTCATAGTCCTACCCACTTGTATCAATTCGTAATTCAAAGAGGCTGCCTCGAAATAATTCGAGGCGGTCTCTTTTGTGAAAAATTTCGATACAATTTCTTTTTTACATATAATAATAGCTTGTTTACAATGATTCTTTAGTGCACTTTCTCATATCAACTCCAATTTCGGTTTCAAAGAATCCGAATCCTTCATTCTGCTTTACAATTTAAATAATATCACAATTATATGATTATTACATAATATTCTGTTAAGGAACTAACAGCAATTTTGGGTACGAACGTCAATTAAAAAAAAAATTAAAATATTTGTCATCCATTTTCGTTTTGTTTTGGCGGAAGATATAATTTTGCGCCGTGAAAGAAAACAATGCAGGGATTAATGCTCTACGCTTTGCATTGTTTATGTGAGGATAGAGCAACAAATAATTAAGCAATGAAACTATTTAAGAACACCCCATTAAAAATGATGGTTTTTGCATTGTTAGCAGTATTAACAATGGTATCATGTAACAGAAAAGATGTATTTTATCCAAGTACACCAGACGATGACGGCAGCGGAGGCGCAACTTCGGAACTACTATGTAAAGTAACAATTCCTCTTGACTGGAGTGGAGTTGAAGATAAATTACCTTTATTAACATCATCTAACCTATATGTGTACGATGAGAACGGACAATTTATCTCAAAACATATATCTAAAGGAAAAAATGACTTTGTTATTGAGTTAGAGAAGGGTAAGAAATACAACTTCTTTATTTCAGACAACTTACTAACAGCTCAACAAGAAGGAGATATTATCAGACTTGAAAACACTGACGACTTTTTCAAATTAAATTTTGAAGGAACAAGCTACAGTTCAGATAGTCACTTAAATTCAGAGCAAGGGGCAATTAAGCCTTTCTCATACGCTACGTTGGCAGACTACACAGTTCCAAACACAGACACAGCAACAACAGATACTGTTAAGCCTGTTTTAGGAAGTGTTGATGTTGAGTTGAATTTAGATAACTATGTAGCATTATGGGAGATAGAAACTGATAACTTAGGTAATATTGTAGATGTTTACTGGAATATTTATGGTGATGATTTACCAGCCATCTCTCCAGATGATTTCACAATCACAGAGGATGCAGAGGGTAACTATACTATTACAGTGGTTACACAATCAATTAAGGATGCAGCATTAAAGGCTGCAAAGGATGCTAATGCTAACTTTATCATGCAACTTGGTCTAAATGACTTTAAATTTAGCCTTGGTAACCAACGCGGTAATCTTGCGGTACAAAATCCAGATTTTAGCTACCTTCCAGTAACAACAACTGTTGACTATAACAATATGTCAATATCAAGTACAGTAAATGACGATATTAAAGTATTTGCACGTTATAATGCACCTGTTTATAATCGTACTGCTGCTCCTGAGACTCCATCTAAGGCTGCTACATTATATGTTGGTATTAGAGGAATAATTAAGACAGTATTCCAAACATTTGGTTACATTAAAGATAAGAAAGTTCTTCCATTTGATTACGATAATGGTATATTTACTAACCTTGTAATTGAGTATTATGATAGATATTCATACAGACCAGAGATTGTTCAAACTCCACTAATAGTTATACCAGAAGAGTATCTTCAAACTATTATGCCAAACTACACTATTGAAGACTTAATGGATGGACAGTTTGCGATATATAAGCTTGTGGAGCTTAACGGTCGTTTAACTTACGTGATAAGCTTTCCTACTGAGGCCATGTTTGGTAACAATCAAGAATAATTAGTGTTAAGACAGAGATATATGAAGAAAATAGCATTAATAGTATTCGTGTTGTGCGCAGGAATAGTAAACGCACAGGAGATAGAGTCGCAAAAGATATTTTTCAAGCAAGACAAATCTAAATACGAGCCATTCTACAGAAATAATGTAGATATGATGAAACAGCTGCAACGTACGTTAATTGTGAATGAAGTTGATTCAATTACAGTAACTGGTTCGGCATCGATAGAGGGAATAAACTATCATAACGTTGTACTTGGTAAAAGAAGAGCTGAAAGTGTTAAAGAAGAGATAGCAAAATTTGATAATGTAATTGTTAACACAAGAAGCATTGGAGAGGATTGGGATGAATTTATTCGCCTAATAGAGTTATCCGATTTAGCAGATAAGGAGGAGATATTATCTATTGCAAAGAGCAAGTATTTCTCTAATGACGAGAAAGAGCGAAAGATAATGGGCTTTAAAGAGTCGTGGAAGAGAATTGAAGAGGATATACTACCTAACCAACGTGTTGGTGTATCACTTGTTATCTACTACAAGCAGGAAGTTCCTCGTGATACAGTGTATATTGAAACTCCATGGAGTTACCGTTTAGATACTGTTTCTAAGCCTAAAATAGCTCTAAAGACTAACCTGTTATATAATTTAGCAACTGCTATAAATATCTCTTTAGAGGTTCCAATGGGTAAGAAGTGGAGTTTAATAGGTACTGTAATGGCTCCATGGTGGAATAGTGCTGCGACAAACTACACATTAGAGGCTCGCAAAACTTTTGAGGCACTAATAGGAGATTTAGAGATAAGGCATTACATATCTCCGAGGAAGGATCAGATACTAACTGGTTTTTATGTTGGAGCGCACGGTGGTGGAGGTATATATGACATAGCCTATAACTACAAAGGGTATATGGGAGATGTATACTTTGCCGGTCTAACAGCAGGTTTCTCGCATCGTATATTTGGAAAAAATACTCGTATTGAGTATGGTATAGGTTTAGGATATGCAAACACACAGTATAACCACTACAAAGATGTTCGTAGTGTGGTTAGCGGATCGGCTGGTGAAACTTGGGTTCCGGTATATCAATACACTAAGAGAAAAGATTATTATGGGCTTACAAAAGCGCAAGTAACTTTAACTTGGGTTATAAACCAAAAGAAGGTAAAACTTGTTAAGTATAAAGAATAAAGGGGTTGTTTTTGAATAAAAAACAACGAAGGCCGCCTATTAGAGTTTAACTCTTTTAGGCGGCTTTCTTTTGGTGT
>CAYIZU010000019.1:0-4104 GCA_964367795.1 uncultured Rikenellaceae bacterium
ATAGTGGTGAAAAAAAACGAACCATTAATGGCGCAAATAATATCGTTGTTATTTCCCTAAAAATATTTGCAAAAAGAGCTATTGTACCCATTTCGGCTCCGCGATACTCCGTAATTATTATTGAAGACAGCGAGTAATAGCCAAATCCAGAGGCAACTGCCAAGGTATCCCCCACGCCCATATCACTCAAAAAAGGGGCAATAATAAGAGCTGCGCCCAAACTTCCAACTATCGTTGCAATAGGCAGAAGTATAATCTTTTTATCCTCCCTACGAAGATTTTTAAATGTGTTTTTGTCTGCCCCAACACCAAGTCCGACAATAAACATAAGAGCATATAAAACACTACGACCATGCTCTGCAATAACATGCAACTGCTCAACATAGAGCCCCAAAAGAACCCCTATAACAAAAAACGATACAATTATTAGACTACCCCTCATCTCTATTATTTATTTTAATAACTCGTGAGAGTAATTTAGCCATAATAAGCGAACCAATTATAGCAGAAACAGCGATAATCCCCCCCTTAAGACCTATCGTTGTAAGATTATTAACTATCAAATCATTACTACCTACTGCAATACCCAAAACAAGCAATAGCAGATAAATAAAAACAGATATGCTTTTAGATATCCATTTAAGAGGTATATATCCCCTCAATAGGTAACCTAAAAGCACACCTGAAATCAATATACCTAATATAGTAAGCATACTTACTGGTTGTGTAATATACCTTCTGATAATTTATCTAACGATAAACGCCATTGCTCACCTTGGAACATATCCTTAACAGTGGCTTCTCCAGCAGCGAGCTCATCACTGCCAATCATTATGACATAAGGTATCGAGCGTTTATTGGCATAATCAAGCTGTTTCTTCATCTTTGCGCTATCTGGATATACTTCAACAGATAAACCATGTGCACGCATACCTACCGCCGTCTTTAAAGCAGCCGATTCACTCTCTTCTCCAAAATTAACAAATAGCACCTCCGTGCCAACCTCTGTCTCCTTAGGAAAAAGTTCAAGGTTTACCATGACATCATATATCCTATCTGCCCCGAATGATATACCTACACCCGAAACATTTTTTAATCCAAATATACCTGTTAAATCATCATAACGACCACCACCGCATATACTTCCAATTGCAAAGTCTTTAGCCTTAACCTCAAAAATAGCCCCAGTGTAATAGTTTAGTCCACGCGCAAGAGATAAATCAATCTCTAAATCTATATCCACATCTAAAGCATCAACATAAGCAAGAACAGTGCGCACTTCCTCAACACCCCTAACTCCTACTTCAGAAGATGATATTATTGTGGCTATCTTATCTAATTTTCCTATATTACCACCTTCAAGAGTTAATATAGGCTCCAATATAGCTATTGCATCGTCATCAATACCGCGACCACGAAGCTCCTCTCGCACCGCCTCTATACCTATCTTCTCTAATTTGTCAATTGCAACTGTGATATCAATTATTTTATCAAGATGCCCCATTGTTTCGGCAATACCATGAAGAATTTTTCGGTTATTAAGTTTAAGTTGCACATTGATATTTAACATCTTAAACACATCACTAACTATCTGAACAAGTTCCAGTTCATTCATTAATGAGTTTGAGCCCACAACATCAACATCACACTGATAGAATTCACGATAACGACCTTTTTGAGGCCTATCAGCGCGCCATACAGGCTGTATTTGATAACGTTTGAATGGAAATGTTATATCATTCTGGTACTGCACAACATAACGAGCAAAAGGCACCGTTAAATCATAACGTAAACCCTTTTCACATATCTTTGTAGCAGTGTAGCCACTACCCTTCTCTACGGCATCATCCGGCATCGACGCCATGAAATCACCTGAGTTAAGAACCTTAAAGATAAGTCTATCACCCTCCTCCCCATATTTTCCAAGCAGAGTCGAAAGATTTTCCATAACAGGGGTCTCAATAGGTAAATAGCCATAACGCTCGAACACTCGTTGTATTGTAGAGAAAATATATCTACGCTTCATCATCTCACGAGGTGAGAAATCACGTGTTCCCTTTGGAATTGAAGGTTTAGTTGCCATATTATGAATTTCGTGATTTTAATATTTCGCGAACCTGCGCCTCAATGTCATTACGCAGCTCCTCATCGCTATCAAAAAGTATTTTTACATTATCTCGTCCTTGACCTAATTTACGCTCTCCATAAGAGAACCACGAGCCGCTCTTCTTAATAATATTCTCATCAGTAGCAATATCAATTATCTCACCCACCTTAGAGATACCCTCACCAAATAGTATATCAAACTCGCCACGCTTAAACGGAGGAGCAACCTTATTTTTAACAACCTTAACCTTTACGCGTGAGCCATACTGCTCTTCTCCATCCTTTAAGTTGGCACACTTACGAATATCCAACCTTACAGAGGCATAAAATTTAAGTGCATTACCACCCGTTGTTGTCTCTGGTGAACCATATGATATACCTATCTTATCACGTAACTGATTGATAAATATGCAAATAGTATTAGTACGATTAATAACACCCGTTAGCTTACGTAATGCCTGCGACATAAGACGCGCTTGAAGTGCCATCTTGGCATCTCCCATCTCACCCTCTATCTCTGCTTTTGGTGTTAAAGCTGCCACCGAGTCGATAACAATAATATCGATTGCACTTGAGCGAATAAGTTGCTCTGCTATCTCTAACGCCTGTTCACCATTATCTGGCTGCGCAATAAAGAGATTATCCATATCAACACCTAACTTTTGAGCGTAAAATCTATCAAAGGCATGCTCCGCATCAATGAAAGCAGCAATACCACCCATCTTTTGCGCCTCGGCAATAGCATGAATAGCAAGTGTTGTCTTTCCTGACGACTCCGGGCCATAAATCTCAACAACCCTACCACGAGGGTATCCTCCTACTCCTAAAGCAGCATCAAGTGAAAGAGAACCTGTTGGTATGACCTGCACATCATTATCAACCATCTGGTCGCTCATGCGCATAACAGCCCCTTTACCATAGTTTTTTTGTATCTTATCCATCGTAGCCGTGAGAACCTTCATCTTCTCCGACATAACGTCTACCTTTTTATCTTCTTTTTCCTTTGCCATAATAGTATCATTTATTTAACTTCAATTGTATAGTCTGGTTTATATCTAACAAGCATCCATTCAGTGTTAACAAGCGTGTTATCATAAGGAATAAACCTATATCCTGCGCGCATAGGGATAAACAGCTGCTCTTCTATCATGTTCTTAAATTCAAGCCCCAAATCCGATAATAACGACACAAAAATTGTCATAACATCATAGGCACGATATGAGAAAAGAGTAGGTTTCTCACCAAACATCTCAATATAACTTGTTTCAAATTTCATATTTTGCGCGTCGAGTCTATCTGTGTGATAACCCGTTATATAGTGTGTATCAGCAATAAAGAAATCCTTACGCTTTTCGCTATTAACACGAGCAAACTCCTGTGAACCAATAACTTTAATATTAAATCGTCGTTTCAAAGCTGTAATTCGCGATAGCATTAGCTCTATATCAGCATGATTAGTAGCTCCTATAACAATAATATTCTGTTTTGTTGGCGATAGTGCATGCTCTATTAGGTCATAAGGATTACTATTGAACTCCATTGCATAAAGTGGTATATCATCAATAACAAAGTCCATATTAACAGTACTATCACCCTCATACATAGTGCTATCTCTATTGATAAATCTAATCTTATAGTACATAGCGGTATCTGCAGGAATGGTATCTGGCACTATAGAATCTAAAGCAACGGAATCCAAAGCAAGAGAGTCCATAAGTGTTGAATCCATCATCATAGAGTCAAGCATCATAGAATCTAACCTCATTTTCATCCTACTCATTCTAATACTATCAAATGTTATTGAGTCTAAAGTTAGTGAATCAACAGTATATTTATCAATAAATTCAATCTCAATAAGAGTGCTATCAGTAATATTTGCCTTATACCTTATCAGCTCCGTCATAGTACCTAAGAATTTAGGCTTACCAGGCTCGCGGAAGATAACATACTCTACATTCTCAACAGAGTCTTTGTGAATATCATACTTCTTTGTTGCAT
>CAYIZU010000019.1:4114-4683 GCA_964367795.1 uncultured Rikenellaceae bacterium
AATAGCTATCAATAGCATTATTAAAAAGCGTATCATCACTATAAGTCTTATAGTGAATAACATTCATATTATCTAAAATTCCTTCAAACTTATTATATCTCGTATGGGAGGTTGGTGTAACTTGAAAAACGTTATCACCACCCATTGTAACAGCTGTTAGTGGAGACACAAGAACCGTTTTACTTCCTTGCAGATAGCTCGACACAGCATCAAATTGCTCACTGTATACAGGTCCTACAATAATATCATAGCCATCAAGCTCACCATTGTCGATAAGTTGTCTAACCTCATCAACACCTTCACCACTGTTTATAATATTTACTCTCGTAGAGATACCGCTCTGCTTTTTCAGTTTATCAAGAGCAAATAACGCCCCCTTATAGAACGAAGCAAACTGCATATCCTCGCTCTCATCATCATCATCACTAAACAAAGGTAGTAAAATAGCTATTTTTATACCATTCGTATCTCTTTTTGCCCTATCAGAGAAGAAATAATCACTTCTTCGTTTTGTCACAAAACGATTTGTACTCTTGGCCTTAAATATACTATCTTTATTATCTTTTACC
>CAYIZU010000019.1:4693-17369 GCA_964367795.1 uncultured Rikenellaceae bacterium
ATAAAAAGCAGCATCATTATCCTTCTCCTCTTTAATAACAGTTCTACCCGGTGTTGCAGGTTTTATATAGCAATTATTTTCAAGATAAATACGTATCTCTCTGTCAATATCCTTATGCGACGCACTACCCATATTTTTACTTAATATGGTTATCTTATCACCTAAGTCAAGAGACAGATTAGTCCCCCTAAGCCACTTATTTGAACTTAACACATGCTTTAAAGATACATTATATTTCTTAAGTATCATCGAAAGATTCTCTCCACGACTTACTTTATGAGTAATCTTCTTTTTCTTGCGAAAATCTATCATCTCAATACTATAATCGCGATTAATCTCAACCCTTTGCATAGAAAAGGCAGAGATAGCAACTGAAGTTACTATCAAAAAAAACGCAATACGTGCTTGCCATTTAGACATAAAAAATCGTTTTAATATTCCTATTTCATTGATAGCTTTATGCGAGTAAGTACCTTTTTTGTGTATTCTGGAAAATCTCCATTCATAATCCACGTATAATAGCTTGGCTCACTCCTTAAAACATCAATAACTCTTTTACCTTTATGCTTACCAAAATTTATTACCTCAACTCCATCACCATCATAAGCTATACGACCTGCATAATCTGCAAATGGTGTTGTCTCTGAAAACCGCGATAAATAATCCACACTATTCTCTAATGATGAATATCTATCTAACTGACTTTTAAGTATATGGTATGTTGCAAGGGTATCAGCTTCAGCCGAATGGGCATTTTCTAAATCCTTGTCACAATAAAATTTATAAGCTGCCGACAGTGTACGTTGCTCCATCTTATGAAAAATATTCTGAACATCAATACACTTACGTCCCTTAAAATCTATATCTACCCCTGCTCTTAAAAACTCCTCCATGAGCATTGGAATATCAAATTTATTTGAGTTATAACCTGCCAAATCACACCCCTCCATATATTTTGCCAGCGATTTAGCAACAGAACGGAAAGAGGGGCAATCCTTAACATCCTCGTCCGATATGCCATGTACCTCGGTGGCAAAAGCAGGTATCGGAATACCCGGATTGATACGCCTTGTCTTTATCTCCTCGCTGCCGTCAGGCATTATCTTAACGAGTGATATTTCAACAATTCTATCGTTCACTATATCTATACCCGTAGTCTCCAAATCGAAGAATATAATAGGGTTTGTCAGTTTTAACTCCATACAATACTATATTATTGGCATTAATAGAACAACGGCACTCTTTTCGCAATTATTCTCTGAATCCACTGGTACGAATAGCCCCGGGCGCGATGAATCACTCAATGCTATCTCTATATTCTCAGATGTGAATGATGTAAGCATTTCAATAAGGTGCATATATTTAAAACCTATCTTTATTGATGCCCCAGAATGATTACAGACCAAGCTATCCTCCGCCGAAACATAGAAATTAACATCCCTTGCCTGTAATTTTAATGCATTACCTTCAACCGATAGACTAACCATATTACTCGACTTATCAGAACAAACAGATACGCGCTTAATAGATGATAAGAACTCTAATCTATCAACTATAAGAGTATTTGTATTATTCTGTGGGATAACACTATTATAATTAGGGTATCTTCCCTCTATCGCACGGCATATAAATGTTGTGTCTTGAAGTGAAAAATGAATATTTTTTTCATCAAATTCGATAACAACCTTCCCCTTTTCACGTTGTAGCAGCTGACGAAGATTAGCAGCAGGCCTACGAGGGATGATAAACGAAGCAGCCTCTTCAATATTTTCAAACACTAACTCATCCATCTTAACACGCACTAATTTATGCGCATCAGTACCAACAACAGTGAGACCCTCAGGTGTTATATCAAAATATATACCCATCATTGTTGGGCGAGTATTCTTCTCTGCGGTAGCAAATATTGTTAAGCCAATAAGTTCTTCTAAAACATTAGCATCTAACTCTATACGCTGTGTTTGAGCCTCATCTTTAGATGTTACGTCTGGATAACCACTTGCCGACTGTCCAGGTATATCCAAAGAACCACTACTCCACTCTACACGTATTGCCATAGTCTCTGGTGATACCTCAATAGTGATAGGTTGATCCGCAAACTCTTTTAACACCTCAAGAATAAGCCTCGATGGAACTGCCACTTCTCCAGCAGTTATCATCTCGGTCACTGGCAACGTTGTTATCTGCGTAGTCTCTTGATCTGATGCCGTTACCTCTAAAACCCCATCCTTAAGTTTAAATACAAAATACTCTAAAATAGGAATATGATGTTTTGTTATTATTCTACCTGCTGATTGTAGTACATTGTTTAGCTCTGAACTCTGAATTATAAATTTCATAATCTAAAAAATTTCGCTCCCTCTTCATTTATGTGAGCACGTTATACAATATTTTCTTTATTAACTTAATTTAAGTACAGCCAAGAAAGCCTCTTGTGGAACCTCAACATTACCCACTTGTCGCATACGTTTCTTACCTTTCTTCTGCTTCTCCAATAACTTACGCTTACGAGTTATATCACCACCATAACACTTAGCTGTCACATCCTTACGTAACGCCTTTACAGTTTCACGAGCAATAATTTTAGAGCCTATCGCTGCCTGTATAGCTATATCAAACTGCTGACGAGGTATTAAGTCCTTTAACTTCTCACACATACGCCTTCCAAAGTCGTAGGCATTATCCCTGTGTGTTAACGATGATAAAGCGTCAACTCCCTCACTATTAAGAAGTATATCTAACTTAGCAAGATGCGAACGCTCGTATCCCGTACGATGATAGTCAAATGAGGCATATCCTTTTGATATACTCTTCAATTTATCATAAAAGTCAAATACTATCTCTGCAAGCGGCATATCAAATATAACCTCAACCCTATCCGTAGTAAGGAACGTTTGATTACGCAAAGTCCCTCTCTTATCAATACAAAGTTTAATAACAGCCCCTAAGAATTCCGATTTTGTTATTATCTGCGCCGAAATATATGGTTCTTCAATATAATCAACTAATGTTGGCTCAGGCAGTCCCGACGGGTTATGAACTTCTAATACATCACCTTTGGTTGTATGAACCCTATAAGATACGTTTGGAACAGTTGTTATAACATCCATATCAAACTCCCTATAAAGCCTCTCTTGAATAATCTCCATATGAAGTAGCCCAAGAAAACCACATCTAAAACCAAATCCAAGAGCTAACGAAGATTCCGGTTCAAAAGTAAGCGACGCATCATTAAGCCTTAACTTTTCTAATGAAGTACGTAAATCCTCAAACTCGTCATTATCAACAGGATACAAACCAGCGAAAACCATAGGTTTCACATCCTCAAAACCTGCTATCGCCACATCACATGAGCGATTTTGATGCGTTAAAGTATCTCCCACTTTAACATCAACCGAATTTTTAATACCAGATATAATATATCCCACATCACCAGCACTTATCTCTGAACGTGGGCTCATCTTTAACTTTAAAACACCTATTTCATCGGCTTTATACTCACTTCCTGTGTTATAAAACTTTACTAAATCGCCCGTTTTAAGAGTTCCATTCATCACCTTAAAATAGGCTATAACGCCTCTGAATGGGTTGAATACAGAATCAAAAACAAGAGCCTGAAGTGGAGCCTCAACATCTCCGGATGGAGCTGGAACACGATTTATTATTGCATCTAATATAGCCTCAACCCCTTCACCTGTCTTACCTGATGCAAGAAGTATATCATCTGGGTCGCAACCAATTAAATCGCATATCTGCTCTTTCGTCTCATCAACCATACTGGCTGCCATATCTATCTTGTTTGCAATAGGAATAATCTCTAAATCATGTTCCATAGCAAGATATAGATTGGATATCGTTTGTGCCTGTATCCCTTGCGTTGAATCAACAATAAGCAGAGCCCCCTCACATGAAGCTATCGCGCGCGATACCTCATATGAAAAGTCAACATGCCCCGGAGTGTCGATAAGATTAAGTATATACTTCTCTCCATCACGCATATACTCCATCTGTATGGCATGACTCTTAATAGTAATACCCTTCTCTCTCTCCAAATCCATATCATCAAGTACCTGCGCCTGCTTATCCCTATCAGATATAGTTTTTGTTATATCTAATAGCCTATCTGCAAGCGTACTCTTACCATGATCAATATGTGCAATTATACAAAAATTTCTAATGTTCTTCATCTCCCTTTTATCTACTCTTCATTTAAGTACGCTTTTGCACTATCTATATAGCGCGCATACTTATCTTTATATATATCTTTGATTGTTACTAATATACCCGTCTCCTGTACCGAACCAAAATCGGTATTTACTATCGTACCCAATATTTTCATTGATGGTGATAGATTCATATAAGCATTTATGAGTGGCGGAATATTCTCGCCATTCTCCCTTAGTTTTGCAACAAGAAGCTTATAATACTCTTCATATGTACCATTAAACATATCTTCTACAACATCGAGACCCTTTATTTTGTACGTCTTTGCATGGATAGGTATCACCAACCCTTCAGTGTCTCTGAAATATTTCTGCAAAAAATAGAAAAGATATATACGTGCCATATTACTATAGTCTTCATACATCGTTACCTTTCCAAAATAGTACTTAACATCTGGATGCATAACAGCTATTGAACCTAATCCATCCCATAAATTATCCAATGCATATATCGACTTCATACCACCTCGTCTACCTTGATAACAAGGTTGAACAAATGAGCGTCCTAACTCTATTGTATAGGGAAGGTATTCACGTCTAAACTTTTCCGTGAACTCAAAATAGTGTTCCGTAGAAAAGTTCTCAGGGGATTCGCTACAAGATACAATATACCTATAACCTCCTATTATCTTCTTAGAGTCTGGATCCCATACAATTAGTTGCTTGTAACCATTCTCCTTGAAGTCGCCTTCATCCAAGTCAACAGATAATCCAGTACCACCTCCGGCATCACGAAACGACAACTCCCGAAGCCGCCCTATCTCACGTAGCACATTCGGCGAATCTGCCGCTGAAACAACATAAAGTATATTCGACCCATTCTGTGTTGGGCGAATAATCTTATCTGCTGTTAGTTCCCGCTCTATATCTGCAACCGCAACTGGTTGTATAATCTCCTCCATATTCAATTCAATTTATTTTAGTTTCGGAACGCAATAACAAAATCATTACGCTCAATTTGGGCTCTTTCTTAATTCTATTTTTGACTCATACTATAACACCTTCTTCGTATTTCACTATTCCAGTAGTTAATGTCGTTTTTATTTACTAAATCTTCATAGGTTACTGGCTCGCCAAACAGCAGCCTAACCCTACCTCGCTTTCTCCCCCTACGAAACATTTCTCGCGGAAGAAGCATCATTCCGATATTGAGTTTTACCCCAAATTTTTTACGCCAAACCTCAATATTATAAAAAAAGTTCGAGTTCCTCTCATCAACATAAACGGGCACTATAGACCGCTTATACTCTATCGCCTTGGTTATATAATTGCGATTCCACTTCACATCTTTTATAACACCACCAATCTTACGAGAACAAAATCCCGCAGGAAATGTTAAAAGAGGGCGACCACTCTCGAAATGTTCCTTCATCTCCTTGGCATAATCACTACTCTGCCTACCATGCTTATTAACAGGTAAGAAAAGTGATTTTATAGGCTCTATATTAAGGAGAATATCATTAACAATCGCCTTAACTCCCTTTTGATGACCATCAATAGTCTCCAGTAGGGCTAAACCATCCAAGCCCCCTAACGGGTGATTAGAGGCAAAGATATACTCTCCTTTTGGAAGTGAATCCAAGCCCACAACTTCGCGCTTTATATGTAAGACGTCATCCATAAATGTCTTTATGAACTCAACACCTCGCTTACCATCACACAGCTTGAGTGCCTTATTTAACTGTTCCTCACAAACTATCTTCCTTGCTATCCATATAACAAAGGAAGGTAATTTTTTATATATATTAGGAGCCTTATTCTTTATAACCTCCTTTACACTTATCTGAATCATCCATCTATCTCATTCTATTGTAAGATCTTAGTCTAAAAATATCTCTCGATACCCCCTTAAATGCCAAATAGGCGGCAATAAGTGCCACAATAGGAAAGAAAGCTGCAACCAATATCAATTTATTTCCCTCTAACTGATAAAGTTGATATATCACATACCCCTCCATTATGATAAAGCCCAACGCCATCACCATATTCACAACCGTCATGCGCAATTGAAGAGCAAGACGCTTAAATGAGAATATCGACACAAGAGATATAGCGATAACAAGCCCCGCAAGAATCATTAATGGTTTATCGCTATACAATGTCATAACAACCGGCTCGGATGCAAAATCTTTGCCACGATTATCAGCTATTGCCATATCCATAAAAAAGAGTGCTGCATATAATGCTATAACTACTATCAAATATAATGTCTGTTTTCTCTGTATCATAATAATTTCTTATTTTAAACAACTATCAAAATAAACCCACAGATTATCATCATTGGGCACCGGAGCTGTAACTATAACACGCTCTTTAGTAACAGGGTGCATAAACGATACGAAACGAGAATGCAATGATATTCCGCCTCCTCGATTAGACCTATCGGCACCATACTTCAAATCACCCCTTATAGGCATTCCCTCCTTAGATAGCTGTGCCCTTATCTGATGATGTCTTCCCGTCTGCAGTTTAACCTCCAAAAGATAAAAGTTTTGACTAACACATATCAACTCATACGATAATTTAGCCAACTTAGTACCACTACGTGCCGTTAAATAGGCATATGATTTATTATGCTTAGGATGCCTACCTATATAGTGTAACAAATCAGCCTGCTCCACTTGTGGCCTGTTCATCACTATAGCCCAATATATTTTTTCAATCTCACGCTCTTTAATCATCTCATTAAGACGACGTAGAGCCTTTGAACTCTTAGCAAATATAACAGCACCGCTCACCGGACGATCTATTCGATGAACAACTCCTAAAAAAACATTCCCCGGTTTATTATCTCGATGCTTAATAAACTCCTTAATATCATCTTCCAACGACAAATCACCCGACTCATCACTTTGAACCGGTTGACCTGCCATTTTATTAACTATCAATATATGATTATCCTCAAATAGGATATTTTCCTTACTAAACATACTACCTTTTTAATAAAACACACGCGAACGCCACGCAAAAGTAGTAATTTTTTTTTAATTTTATATTACTTTTATCAAAATATATTTTAGGGAATTTCTAAAAACCCATTTCCTGCGCTGCATCTTTACTAAAATGATAAATCCTCTCTAACGAAGTTAGTGTATAACTTGCTCTCCTTATCATATTGCGACTCAATACCGATATTCTTTAGTCGTAGGTGATGGGCCATATTCTTACCCAGTACCCTCATTATCTGAACACCCTCGGCATCTTGCGCCACCTCACCTGGCGCATTACCATGGATGATAGTCCAATAGTTTGAAGCAACTACTGTCATTTCGCAGTAACTAATATAATGATTAAGAGAGTTTAAAGTCATTGTACCGCCAGAACGACGAACCGCCACTACAGAAGCACCAACCTTACCCCTAAAAAGCCCCCCATTAGTACCTGAAAGAACAAACGCTCTATCTAAGAATGATTTCATGGTACCTGCAATGCCCGAAAAATATACCGGAGAGCCAAGTATGATACCGTCCGCCTCTTTCATTTTTTGCACCGTATCATTAACTAAGTCATCGCCAAAGACACACTTTTCATCTTTATTTTTAGCGCACACATAGCACCCAATACAGCCATGTATTAACTTATGCCCTATGTGCACAATTTCAAAATCAATACCCTCTTGTTTCAACTGCTCACCCACCATAGCAAGTGCCGCAGCGGTATTCCCCTCTCTTCGAGGGCTACCATTAATAGCAATAACTTTCATACGTTTATAATTTGTTTTCATTTAAATAATATAGGATGCGTCTCGGCAAATCAAGCAAGCTTGTTTGCGCTCAACTTTCACTATATTTGTCGTACATAACTCAACAAAAAATCATAGTAACATCCACCACATTGAAATTATCTAAGATAATTTTATGCTTCGTTTCATAATAATATATTTTAGATTAATTATAATAAATCATTTTATTTCCAACTATCAATAATAAGTATTTGAAGGAAAGCATAAAGTTCTAAACGCCCTGCCATCATAAGAATCGTAAATAAAAACTTAACACTCTCAGGCAATCCCGCAAAGTTACTCATAGAGCTAACCTCTCCAAAGCCGGGTCCTATATTACTAACACATGCCAAAGAACCAGTAAAGGCAGTAATTATATCAACCCCCATGAAGCTGGCAAAGAGCGCACCAACTATTACTGTTACTATAAATAAGAGAGCAAATATCAGTGTCGAATGCACCAATTCATTAGGAACAGTATGTCCATTCATCCTCAAACTAATAATAGCATCCGGATGTTGTATTTTACGAAACTCCGAACGTAATGTCTTTAACAGGAGTAGTACTCTATCCGCCTTTATGCCTCCTGCCGTTGAACCAGCACAGCCACATTGAAAAGATATTAATATTAATAATGTCACTGTAAAAGCTGGCCATAATGCAGTATCAACAGTGGCAAATCCGGTTGTTGTTATTGTTGCAATAAACTCAAACGAGGCATAACGTAAAGATGTAAGTAAATCATATTGATTTGTTGTCCATAAATTAGCAGTTATGAGCAATGTTGAGACTAAAATAGTAATTAAGTATATACGCGACACCTCCGACGAAAACACATTGGGCTTTTTCCCCTTTATGGTAGCATAAATAACCCCAAAATGAATAGATGCCGCAACCATGAAAAACATAACTATCACCTCTATCCATATATTATCATAATAGGCAATACTTAAGTTCTTTGTACTAAACCCTCCAGTAGATATTGTTGAAAATGCATGATTTACAGCATCGAACCACCCCATTCCTGCAACTTTCAACAGCACAGTCTCTATGACAACCATCAGGGCATATACCCCAACAATGACCTTAATAGCTTTTCGCATTTTATAGGTAAAATTTTCCTTCATAAAAGGTGATACCTCAACACTTGATAAAGAACTACGCGCCCTCCCAAGCATTGGCACAAGTGCTAAAGCAAAGATAACAACCCCTGCACCCCCTAATAGATGGGTAGATGAACGCCAAAAAAGTAAACTATTTGGCAGAGCCTCAACATCATTCAATATAGTAGCACCTGTTGTTGTATATCCTGAAACACTCTCAAACCATGAATTAACTAGAGTAAACTCCCCACCCCAAAGAATATATGGAAAGAACCCCACTAAACACGACATAAGCCACGAACCAGCAACCACAACATAGCTCTCTTTCTTTGTTAGGTTATCGGAATCTGGAGTGAAAATAAGTGGAAGCACCCCCAACATCATTGTCAAAAAGGTACTAAGTAGTAGTGGTGTAAAACCGGTATCGAAATTGTAAAATATCGATACCATAAGGCTTAAAACCATAAATAGTGCGTTGAATATCAACACAATACCCATATATCTAAATATTATATGTGGTCTCATATCAACTACTATCTATTTTTTAATTGTGTAATAATTTGCAATATACTCTCACGTAACTGTTTCGGCTCATCATTCCCCTCAAATTTCGGATTAAACGCACTACCCGATTGTATATGCTTATCAAGTGCACGAGCCATAATAACAACTGGTTTTATAAAGAAAATATCAAGCATCAAAAAGAAAACAATAAGCATGATAACCGATACCGATAATGCTACGACACTCTGCATTGTTGAGCGATAGATATTGTCACGCAACTTTCCTGTTTGCCTAACCACATATTGCTGTGATGATATCATAAAATCCTTAATCCTACTTGAAAAATTAGAGTACGCCGCAAGATAATCTGTTAAAAAATCATCTTTGGCAACCCCCGGCGAACTAAGTCTATTTATCACATCCACATACTGCTCCTGCGCTGCTGCCACCGCCTCAAGTTCTTCGCTATAAGAGTATGCATACCTCGCCTGCTGATAAAGGCTATCCATCAAATCACGCTCATGTTTTGATAAAACAACACCCTTAAACTCCTTCTCCTCAGATAGGCGAATGACATCTAAGTTATGTTTTTGCACCACATCTAACACCCCTTTTGATAACGATACACTCTTAGCACCGTCATCAATAACTCTCTGCACCGCCTCTGTTAAATGTGTTAGCTCAAGATATGAGGTGACACCTGCTAAGCTAAGTACCAATCCCAATATCAAAAATGCTAATTTTATTTTTAATCTCATATTCTCTTTTTTATCAATAGTTTATCAACTTTTTTCCTCCAAAAATAGAACAAACCACCGGCAAAAGTACACATTTTTTTTTAAAAGCCAAATATTTTCCAATTTCATATAGCTGTTTTTTGGGTAATCAATATATAATTACTACATTTGCAGGCATTTTGATATGAACCATTTTTATGAAACAAATTCTTTTCTTGGGCTTAGCCCTGCTATCCCTATTTTTATCCCCTGCGTATTCGCTATTTGCAGGGATACTGTTTGCGCTCATACTAGGTACCGTTTTTGAGAGTCACACCTCTAAAATATCATCCCTACTGCTAAAAGTTGCCGTTGTGGGGCTTGGTTTTGGAATGAATCTCATTGATTCTCTAAAATCATCATCTGACGGTATTATTTTCACCATTTTTTCTGTTTTCATAGTGATTTTAGCGGGCATGTTCCTAAGTAGATTAATGGGGATTGGTCGTAAAGAGGGTTATCTTATATCGGTCGGAACAGCAATATGTGGCGGCAGTGCCATTGCAGCAGTCTCTCCAATTATCAAAGCAAAGGCTAACGACACATCAATATCATTAGCAGTTATATTTACACTTAACGCAGTGGCAATGCTCACGTTTCCTTACATAGGCCATTTTTTAGAGTTGACAGAGGCTGAATTTGGGATGTGGTCAGCGATTGCTATACACGATACCAGCGCGGTTGTTGGGGCAGCAAAAATGTATGGTGAAGAGGCTCTACAAATAGCTACAACAGTAAAATTAAGCCGTGCACTATGGATTATACCTCTATCATTGGTATCCGTTTTACTATTTAAAAAATCAAATAACGGAGAGGTTGGAAAAATATCAATACCTTGGTTTATTCTGCTTTTTATCATGGCAATGGTAATAAACACTTATTTTCCATTAGGCGACACTTTATCAAATATAATAAAAATAGGCTCGCATAAGATATTAAGTTTGACACTATTTTTAATTGGTAGCATGTTATCTTTAACGGCAGTCAAAAAAGCAGGTTTCAAACCAATACTATTAGGGGTGGCTCTTTGGGTTATAATTGGAGTTATTTCGTTAATAGCCATAAAAATTGTATAGTTATGATAAAAATTTTCTTCATAGCACTACTTACGTTTGTATCGTTATTAAATCCAATACAAAAGATATTTGTTATCTTCTCCCTTCAAGAGACATATAGCAAGGAGGCATTGAGGCAGATTGTTGACCGCTCTACGCGCACAGCCTTTATTGTCTTAATAATATTTCTCACATTGGGCAATGAGATACTGGGTTATGTGTTTAATATAGAGATATACTCTTTTCAAATAATATGCGGTATCGTATTGGCAATGAATGGTCTACTAGCACTTCAAAAGGGTGCATTTGTGAATGTTTCAAACAACCCATCTATTGAAGCTATCACCACAGTACCTATTGCGGTACCTATGATTGCAGGTCCGGCAACCATAACAGCAGTCGTTACTATGCCATCGCTTTATGGAGTATGGATTTCTATTGCAGCAGTAACGATTGGAATACTTTTCAACTGGATTATCATGCGTAACAGTAAAGTTATTGGAAAATTCATGAATAAGTATAATCTACTAAATCCAACATCACGTATATTTGGTCTCATTGTTGCAGCGATAGGCGTACAAATGATACTTAATGGGATAAAATCTTATATTGCAACTATAGGGTTGTAGAATTACAACATAATAACACTAAACAAGATATTCATATGACACTACTCTATTTTACAGCAACTGGCAACAGTCTTCACGTTGCGAAGGCATTTGGCACAAAAGTAGTATCAATACCGGAAATGATTAAGTCGCAAACCTATACGTTTTCTGACGATAAAATTGGAATAGTATTCCCCACCTACTCGAATAAGGTTTTACCATATATAGAGGAGTTCTTAACTAAAGCTAAGTTTGAATGTGACTATCTATTTGCTATTATGACATATGGAATTTTTGCGGCGGCGGCTACTAAACATTTGCAAGATATAGCCCAACGAGCAGGTCATAATTTCGCTTATATCAACACTATAAAAATGGTTGACAATTGGCTTCCCGGCTTCAAGATGGAAAAACAGATCAAGAATGAGTATAAAAAGGAGATTGATAAGCACATAAATCATATCTTGGAAGATATTAATAAGTCTAATAGATGGGTTGCTAAAACCTCTACATTTGGGAGAATATTTACCAATTTCCAGGTTAAATCTGCAAGAAAAGCTGGCGAAAGTAATAATCTTATGGGAGGTAAAAGTGGTAGCGGGATTAAATATTTTTACACATTAGAAGGGAGTTGCATCGGGTGCGGAACTTGCGCCAAGGTATGTCCGGTAAATAATATCACAGTG
>CAYIZU010000020.1:0-16413 GCA_964367795.1 uncultured Rikenellaceae bacterium
CTTGTTAGGTCTAATGGTGAGGTTTTAAAACCTGAGACAATAAACTACCGTACATATAAGCCAGAGCGCGACGGTCTTTTCTGCGAGCGTATTTTCGGTCCGGTAAAAGATTATGAATGTCACTGTGGAAAGTATAAAAGAATAAGATATAAGGGTATTATATGTGATAGATGTGGTGTTGAGGTAACCGAGAAGAAGGTACGCCGTGAGAGAACAGGTCACATATCTCTTGTAGTGCCAGTAGTTCATATATGGTATTTCCGTTCGTTGCCTAATAAAATAGGCTATCTTCTTGGCTTACCAACGAAGAAGATGGATGCTGTTATTTATTACGAGCGCTATATCGTTATTCAACAAGGTGCCGCACAAGGTGTGTCGCGTTATGATTTACTATCAGAAAAAGAGTATTTTGACTTGGTTGAGTCGTTACCTAAGGGTAATCAGCAGCTTGAAAACGATGATCCTGAGAAGTTTATCGCTATGATGGGAGCTGAGGCTATTTATACTCTTCTCCAGAGAATAGATTTAGATGCTTTGTCGTACGAATTGCGTGCTAAGACTTCGAATGAGACATCACAACAGCGTAAATCAGAGGCCCTTAAGCGTTTGAATGTTGTAGAGGCGTTCCGTGCGTCGAAAGATATTAATAACCCTGAATGGATGGTGTTGAAGGTTATACCAGTAACACCGCCGGAGTTACGTCCATTGGTTCCTCTTGATGGAGGTCGCTTTGCTACTTCGGACTTAAACGACCTATATCGTAGGGTTATTATACGTAATAATCGTTTAAAGAGGCTTCTTGAGATTAATGCTCCAGATGTTATTCTGCGTAATGAAAAGCGTATGTTACAAGAGGCTGTTGATTCATTATTTGATAATTCACGTAAGAGTAATGCAGTTAAGTCAGAGTCTAATCGCCCACTTAAGTCGCTATCTGATAGCCTTAAAGGTAAGCAGGGTCGCTTCCGTCAAAACTTGTTAGGTAAGCGTGTTGACTATTCTGCTCGTTCGGTAATTGTCGTTGGACCCGAGCTTAAGATGCACGAGTGTGGATTACCAAAGGATATGGCAGCGGAGCTATACAAGCCATTTATTATACGTAAACTAATAGAAAGAGGTATAGTTAAAACAGTTAAATCTGCGAGAAAGATTATTGATCGTCGTGATGCGATTGTTTATGAGATATTAGAGAATGTACTGAAAGGACATCCTGTACTATTAAACCGTGCTCCTACCCTTCACCGTTTAGGTATTCAGGCTTTCCAGCCTAAGCTTATCGAGGGTAAAGCTATACAGCTGCACCCGTTAGCGTGTACGGCGTTTAATGCCGACTTTGACGGTGACCAGATGGCGGTGCATCTACCTCTTGGCAATGCGGCAATATTGGAGGCGCAGGTTTTAATGCTTGGTTCACATAATATCTTAAATCCAGCTAATGGGGCGCCTATCACAGTACCTTCGCAAGACATGGTACTTGGCTTATACTATATAACCAAGATAAGACAAGGTGCTAAGGGAGAAAATTCAATTTTCTACTCTGCTGATGAGGCGATAATCGCTTATAACGAGGGTAGAGTGGCATTACACGCCCCTGTTAAGGTTCGTATTATTAACCATTTGGGCGAACAAGAGATTATAGAAACTTCAATGGGACGTATTCTGTTTAATCTACATCGTCTAGAGTCTGTTAAGTATATCAATACGGTATTAACAAAACGTGCTCTTCGTGATATCATTGGTGATGTTATGAAAAACTGTGGATTGGCTCGTACGGCACAATTCCTTGATGATATTAAGTCGTTAGGATACAACATGGCATTTAGAGGTGGTCTTTCGTTTAACCTTGATGCTATTATTATTCCGAAAGAGAAGAAAGATCTTATTGAGGATGGTTATCGTCAGGTGGAAGAGGTTGTTGATAGTTATAACATGGGTCTTATCACCAACAATGAGCGTTACAATCAGATTATTGACATATGGACACATACTAACTCGCGTTTAACAAATACAGTTATTTCGCAGTTAACAAAAGATGATCAAGGTTTCAATCCTGTTTTCATGATGCTTGACTCAGGGGCTCGTGGTTCTAATGAGCAGATACGTCAGCTTTCTGGTATGCGTGGTCTGATGGCTAAGCCGCAAAAGGCAGGTAGTGAAGGAGCGCAGGTTATCGAGAACCCAATCCTTTCGAACTTTAAAGAAGGTCTTTCGGTGTTAGAGTATTTCAACTCTACGCATGGAGCCCGTAAGGGTCTTGCCGATACCGCTCTAAAGACAGCTGATGCGGGATACCTTACACGTCGTTTAGTGGATGTAGCGCAGGATGTTGTTATCGTACAAGAGGATTGTGGTACACTTCGTGGATTACAAGCAACTGCTATAAAACGTAACGAGGATATTGTCGAAACACTTTATGAACGTATTTTGGGGCGTACTGCAGTGCAGGATGTTATTGACCCATTAACCGGAGAAGTGTTAGTTACAGCTGGTGAGCAAATAGTTGAGGATATAGCAGCTGCTATTGAAAAGTCACCTATTGAGCAGGTTGAAATACGTTCGGTATTGACTTGCGAATCGCCAAGTGGCGTGTGTGCTAAGTGCTATGGACGTAACCTTGCAACATCGCGTATGGTGCAGCTTGGTGAGGTTGTTGGTGTGATAGCCGCACAGTCTATTGGTGAGCCGGGAACGCAGCTTACACTACGTACATTCCACGTCGGTGGTGTTGCTGGAGGTATTACTACTGATAATAGATTAGAGGCTCGTTATAGTGGTAGAGTAGAGATAGATGATCTTAGGGTTATCAAGAAGAAAGATGCTGAAGGTAAAGAGTATGGTGTTGTTATCAGTCGATTGTCTGAACTACGTATCGTTGACGTAAATACAGGCATAGCACTATATACAAGTAATATACAGTATGGTTCACATCTATACGTTGATGCAGGCACTCTCGTTGAGAAAGGTGATATAATGTGCGAATGGGATCAATATAATGCAGTTATCATATCTGAATTTGACGGTAAGATTAACTACGAAAGTGTTGTAGAAGGTATTACATATCGTGAAGAGACTGATGAGCAGACTGGCTTCAAGGAGAAAGTTATTATTGAGAGCCGTGATAAGTCGCGTAACCCTGTTATCCATATTCTTGGAACGGATGGTGTGGCTCTAAAGCAGTATAACCTACCAGTAGGTGCACATATCGTTGTTAAGGAAAAAGAGAAGGTAAAGGCAGGTGATATTCTAATAAAGATACCTCGTGCTGTTGGTAAGGCTGGTGACATCACCGGAGGTTTACCACGTGTGACAGAGCTATTTGAGGCTCGTAACCCTTCTAACCCAGCGGTTGTTTCGGATATTGATGGTGAAATCTCGTTCGGTAAGATTAAACGCGGTAATCGCGAAATTCTTGTTACTGCTCGTACTGGTGAGGTATATAAATATCTTGTTCCACTATCACGTCAGATTCTTGTTCAGGAGAACGACTATGTAAAGGCAGGAACACCATTATCGGATGGTGCTATTACCCCTTCAGATATTCTTGCAATTCAAGGACCAACCAAGGTTCAGGAGTATATAGTTAATGAGATACAAGAGGTGTATCGCATGCAGGGTGTGAAGATTAATGATAAGCACTTCGAAGTTATCGTTCGTCAGATGATGAATAAGGTACGAATTAAAGATCCGGGGGATACCGAGTTCATGGAGGATCAGGTTGTTGATAAGAACGTATTTATGCGTATCAACGATGATGTGTATGAGAAGAAGGTTGTAATAGATAGTGGTGATTCTCAAGAGTTACATGTCGGCGAGATAGTGACGATGCGTAAGCTTCGTGATGAGAACTCTATTCTTAAGCGTCGCGATGCTAAGGTTGTGCTTGTGAGAGATGCAGTACCTGCTACTTCTAATCAGACACTTCAAGGTATTACACGAGCATCGTTACAGACAAGTAGTTTCATGTCGGCGGCGGCGTTCCAGGAGACAACTAAGATACTTAACGAGGCAGCTATACGTGGTAAATCTGACCCATTAGCACGAGTTAAGGAGAATGTTATCTGTGGTCACCTAATACCAGCAGGAACAGGATTTAGGGAGTTTACAGCACCAAGATTTGATGTTGTAGAATAAATACAGAAGAGACCGTCTCGAATTATTTCGATGCGGTCTCTTTTTTATTTTACCTACTCTTCGTTCAAAAATATCAGTCAAAACTGGAAATATCTAACACTTTTTTTCAGGGTCGGCTAATTTGGACAATTCGCAAAACAGAGTTTTGCGAATTGTTCTAAACGAGCGATAGCGAGCGAGTGCCGTTTAAGAGGTAGGCACTCGGTTTTTGTTCACTTTTTTTCAAAAAGTGTTAAACCTATATCAAAATCCGCAGGATTTTTAGAGGGTCGTTACCTCCATTTTAGCCCATTTAACTAAAATAAAGGGTAATCAACAACTATTATCAGGTTGTAACTAATTGAATTACAGTTCTAATGTAGTTTTGCGAACTCCCCTAATTTACTATTGCGTTGTCTTGTGTATTATAGCTATCTAAGGTATTGAATGAATCGTCACTACCCGACGGCGCATTAGTCTTTAATGTTACATAGAAAAGAGATGTGTTGTTATTTGGAAGTAATACCTTAATTGCAAAAGTCATCTCTTCAACTCCGGCACCCGCGGCGGCATCAATATACCCCTGAACATTAAACGATACTATTTCCGATATTGGAAAACCACTGTTATCGCCATTTGCATTCTGTCGGAGCTCGAAGTTAATTGAATCGGGCTCATTTATAGGTGGCGTTATGGTATTATACACCAGGTTAACGGCATGCGGATTATAGTTATATAGGAAGCTAAGATATATATTAATAAAGCCGTTAGAGTAACTTACGTAATAGATATTCCAAAAGGCATCATTTCCTATCTCTGTCTCATTTGATGTTGTGAGGTTGACCACATTTTTTGTTAAAACAATCTCAAAATCATCCACATCAATATCATACCTATATGGCGTATTTGTTGGATAGCTGTTCTCTATCTCATACTGCACGAGCATTCTCTGTCCTACATTGGAGGTAATAACAAAATTGACAGGGTTCATTAGTGATGAATCACTTCGAACAAATAATTTTTCCCCATCACTACTCTCTGTTACTGTCACAAGAGAGACAATTCCATCATAATCATCATTAGAGCAAGCACTAAATGCGAGACTAACTACAACTGTTAAAATAAATAAATTTTTCATAATAATATAATTTTATATTTTACCAACAATATATGTGCCAAGTTATAAATGCCTGATTAGTAGAGTATTATCCATGTATGCGGATGGGGTAATAATTTCGTAACAAAATTGTTACATTAAAGTTATAGGTAAAAATTTAAAATAGTGATACAAAAACAGTATCTTTGTAATCGCATAAGAGAAGTATGTTATTAAATATAAATAAGAAGATAATTATTATGAGTAAGAAGAGGATATTGGTTGTAGATGACGAATTAGATTTGAGAGAGATACTGCAATTTAACCTTGAGAATGAGGGTTATGAGGTGGAGACGGCAGCTAATGGGGAAGAGGCGTTAGAGATGCTTGCAAAGCCATTTGACCTTATCCTACTTGATGTTATGATGGATGGCATATCGGGTCTAAAGGTGGCAGATAAGGCGCACAAAGAGCTAAATATCCAGACGCCAATAATTTTTATTACTGCTAAAGCAACAGAGAATGATATGTTGACAGGTTTTAGCATAGGCGCAGATGATTATATAACAAAGCCATTCTCAATAAAGGAGGTTATTGTTCGTTGTCGTGCTATATTAAGACGTAGCGAGTATTCATCGCCGACGGTTACACCACAAAAGCAGATTATAATAGGCGATATGGTTATCAATACGGATGATAGGGAGGTGCGAATTAAAGGAGATATACTACCTTTAACCAAGAAAGAATATGAAATACTAAATCTTATGACTTCATATATGGGGCACACCTTTTCACGTGAGGATATTTTATCGAAAGTATGGCGAGATGAAACTTTTGTTTTAGAGCGCACGGTGGATGTTCATATTGCTCGACTACGTAAGAAGTTAGGGAGTGTTGGTAACTGTATTGTTAACCGCTCGGGATATGGTTATTTATTTAAAACAGATAATGCTGATAAACTTTAGTCTTGTAGCTATTTAATAATATTATGACATATAAACGGAAACTGCTGATTAACTTCCTTAGTCTTTTTGCTCTATTTGCTATTGTAGTCATATATATACAATATAGCAGGGAGAGGAGCTATAAAAAGGAGTCGCTAAAAGGTACTCTTATTGCCTATACCAATATTATCAATAACTATGTTATGGAGCATAGAGAGAGTGTTGATTATGAGGTAATAGCCAACCTACTGCCATCCGAGCTGCGTATAACAATTGTCGATTCAATAGGTGTGGTTCAATTTGATGATAATGAATTGGGAGTAAAGATAACGGATAACCACATTAACCGTCCAGAAATTGTCACTGCAAAAAGTAAGGGAACGGGGGTTGTTATACGCAGGTCTGCATCAACAGGTATTGACTACTACTATCTCGCTACAGCATTTAATAAATACTATGTGCGTGTTGCGCTACCATATAACCTTAATGTTAAGGCGCTACTTAAAGGTGATAACCTCTATATATATCTTATTATAGCACTATTTATTGCTGCTACACTGTCTCTTTTGTTAATATCAGATAAATTAGGGCGCTCAATATCTGCTATGCGAGATTTTGCTTACTCCTTATCCAGAGGAAACATAAATAAGAGTTTCATATTTCCGAGTGGTGAGTTAGGGGAGATAGGTCAGAAATTGGTAGAGAATTATCGCTCTTTAGAGAGTAGTAGAGCGGAGCTAAAGCAAGAGAAAGATAAACTAATAAAACACTTTACCCACTCAACGGCAGGAATAGCATTTTTCTCCCCTTTAATGGAGCCAATATACTATAATTCGCTTTTTATGACCCACCTTAATAGTATTGTTGAGACACCAACTCTTAATGTAAGTGACATATTTACATTACAAGAGTTTGGGAAAAGTCTCAAATTTATAGGAGAGCAAAAAAGAGGGGTTTTTGAAGATACGATAAAGAAAAATGGATTGTACTATAACCTTCGTACGATTATATTCGATGATGGAAGTATTGAAGTGATAGTTAATAACGTATCGGCAGCGGAGAAGAACCGCCTCATTAAACAGGAAATGACAAGTAATATAGCCCATGAACTACGTACGCCGGTTAGTAGTATTAGTGGCTACCTTGAGACGCTCATTAGCTGCGATATGCCAAAGGATAAGCAGATGCATTTTATTGAGCGTTCATATTTGCAGGCTCAACGTTTAGCGGCACTTATTCGTGATATATCAATTATTTCTCGTATAGAGCAGGGACAGACCGATGTTGAAAAGGATAAGATAAATATTCTAAAAATTGTCAATGATGTACTTGAAGAGCTGAAGGAAGATACTGTAGAACGAAATGTTACTATCGTTAACAATATACCAAATGATGTTGAGATAAATGGTAATAGTAGTCTTGTACACTCCATTTTCCGTAATCTTGTTGATAATGCGCAACTATATGCAGGTCGGAATATCACTATTAAATTAAATATGTTTATGCAGGATAGTAGTTATTACTATTTTTCGGTCTCTGATAACGGGATAGGTATCGATGAGAAACATCTGCCACGCATTTTTGATAGATTTTATAGAATAAGCGAGGGTCGTACACGTAAGGATGGTGGCTCTGGACTGGGTCTTTCTATCGTGAAAAATTCGGTAATATTCCATGGTGGTACCATAAACGCAAAGAAGAGTGCTAATGGTGGTGTTGAAGTTATATTTACGCTTGCAAAATAGCTTTTAATGAAGAAAATTTTGCCAAGAGAAAAAAAAGTATTAATTTTGCTCGATAATAATATTTTATCAAGTAAAAACGTTAACTAATAAAAACATTACATATGAAAAGAGTAAAATTATTTCTGCTTGCTGCAGTGGCAGTTGTAGCGACGGTAGCTGTTTCGACAGCACAAATTTTTGAACCAGTATCATGGGAGGCGAGCGCAAAAAAATTACCAAGTGGTGAGTATCTTGTAACATATACAGCTACTATTGAGAAGGGGTGGTCTATATATGATTTAGGTCCGTATGAGGATGGTCCGATGGCGACAACTTTTGTCCCAGAGGATAATGATAAGGTTACTCTTGTAGGCAAGGTAACACCTAAGGTTGTGGCTAAGAAGAAACATGATTCTGTATGGGGTATGTCGGTAGGTAAATTCTATGGTAAGGTTGAGTTTACACAAAAGGTTAAACTTAAGGGTAAAGGACCAGTTGACTTTATTATGAATGTTGAGTGGCAAGCTTGTGACGCAACGAGTTGTGTTGCTCCAACAGATGAAGATTTAGAGGTTACTCTAAAGTAAATTGTATAGATATTAAGAGCCGTATTCCAAGAGAGTACGGTTTTTTTTGTTGACTATGACTTTTTTAGATAAAATAATAAAGGCAATAACCTCCTCACGCCTTAAGGAGATAGATTATTTTCGTCGTAATCCAGCAGAGGTTCAAAATGATACCTTAAAATCTCTTACAAATCTCTTGTCACCAACTCAATATGGTAAACTATACGGAGTTGAGGGTGGTGTGACATATGAAAAATTCTCATCATCGCTACCCGTTGTTGAGTATAATGATATTATGCCATATATCGAGCGTCACAGAAAAGGAGAGGGTAATGTGTTGGTTAAAGGCACTATTGATTGGTATGCTAAATCGTCTGGCACAACGGCATCTAAGAGTAAGTATATTCCCGTTCCTAAAATGCACCTTAATAATTGCCATTATAGGGGGATGAAAGATGTTGTTACTCTACTATATGATAGCCATGAAAATGTTTCGATGATGGGAGGTCGAGCATTAACTCTTGGGGGAAGTCACTCTATTGACGAATTAGGGGATGGCCATGGGCGTTATGGCGACTTATCAGCCATATTGATACATAATACACCATTATATGCGGCACTCTATCGTTTACCGCGTAAAGATATAGCTTTAACATCTAATTTCGCTGAAAAGGTAGAGGGTATATGTCGTAGTTGTGTTGATAAAAATGTTACATCTATTGCTGGAGTTCCATCATGGAATCTTGTTATGCTTAATAAGGTTCTTGATTATACAGGTAAAAGTTGCATTAAAGAGGTGTGGGAAGATATTGAAATTTTTATGCATGGGGGAGTTAATTTCAAGCCATACCGCGAGGAATTCAATCGCATTATGGGTACTAATGATATGAAATATATTGAGAGCTATAATGCATCGGAAGGTTTTTTCTCTATACAAGATGATAAAAATAGTGATGATATGTTATTAATGCTTGATTATGGAATATTCTATGAGTTTATAGAGATGAAACATATTAACGATCATTCAAAAGCAATACCTCTTGCGGATGTAAGGGAGGGGGTAAACTATGCAATGCTTATATCAACGCTCGGAGGGCTATGGCGATATATGATTGGAGATACTGTGACATTTACTTCAACGTCACCTTATAAGATAAAGATAACGGGTAGAACAACTCTCTATATTAATGCTTTTGGAGAGGAGATTATAATAGATAATGCAGAAAAAGCACTTGGAGAGGCGTGCCGTGCGACGGATAGCTCAATAAATGAGTATACAGCTGCTCCTATGTATATGGAGAATGGGGGCAAGGGTGCTCATCAGTGGATTATTGAATTTAATAAAAAGCCAAATGATATAGTGTTATTTAAGGAAACGTTAGATAAGACATTGCAGAGTATAAATTCCGACTATGAGGCAAAACGTAGTGATAATACAACCCTACTACCTCCTGATATCGTGATTGTTGAGGCTGGTACTTTTATGAAATGGATGAGTAATAGGGGGAAAGTTGGAGGGCAAAATAAGGTGCCACGACTGAGTAATAATCGCCAATATGTAGACTCAATTATTGAGCTTATAAATTCGAATATGTAATGGATTCATTAAATAAAGATTTTTTAGAATTGCTTAACGAAGTTATCCCATCTGAAGAGATTGATAACTTCGTTCGTTCAATAGATAATTCTGTTCAAACTTTTGTGCGATTCAATACCTACAAGCCTACAAAAAATCATTTTGAGGGTAATGATATTAGGTGGTGCGGTAATGGCGTAGCACTTAAGGAGAGAGGTAGTTTTACTTTCGACCCTCTATTCCACGCGGGGGCATATTATGTGCAAGAGGCAAGCTCTATGTTTATCGAACAGCTTTTTATTCGTAAGATATTACCAAATGTTGGTTTAGCCCCCAAAGTACTTGACTTGTGCGCTGCTCCGGGAGGAAAGAGTACGCATATATCATCTCTAATAGGGAGTGATGCACTTTTAGTTGCTAATGAGGTAATACGTTCAAGAGCAAATATACTAAAAGAAAATATTATTAAATGGGGTGCTGGTAATAGTGTTGTCACAAATAATGACCCATCACACTTTTCAGCTCTTGGTGGTTTTTTTGATGTCGTAATGGTAGATACGCCATGCTCTGGCGAGGGGATGTTTCGAAAAAATGTTAAAGCACGTGGTGAGTGGTCGCTATCAGGGGTAGAGTTGTGCGCTAAACGTTCACGTCGTATAGTTGCTGATGCGTGGAGTACACTGAAGCCTGAAGGGTATCTTATCTATTCAACATGTACATTTAATCGTCGAGAAAATGAAGAGATTATTGATTGGATAGTTAATGAGTTTGATGCGGAGATTATAACACCAGATATTACAGATTACGATGATGTTATTGTTGGAGAGTCTGGATATCGTTTTCATCCTAATAAGGTTGATAGTGAAGGTTACTTTGTTGCCCTAATACGTAAATGTGGCGGAAGAGATTATAAAGGTAAGGGAGGTACTTTAAATAAGGATAAAAAGATAAGAGTTGAGGAGTGGGTAAGCAATAGCGATAATTTTATTGCTATTAATGATAGCGATAGGGTGTATGCGGTACGGAAAGAGTGGCTTAGTAGTATACAGCAAATAAAACAGTATCTTAATGTTCTATATTTCGAAACGGAGTTAGGAGAGCTGTTTGGCACAAAGCTAAAACCTTCACATGCACTTGCTTTATCGCAATATCTCAATAGGGATATACATAAAGTGAGAAATCTTACGCGTGAGGAGGTGATAAATTATCTACGACGAGATGCTATTGCAGTTGGAGATTTAATTGAGGGATATAATATTATAGGTTATAATGATATGGCTGTAGGATGGGCTAAGCGTGTTGGCGGTAGAGTTAATAACCTATACCCAAAGGAGAGTCGTATATTAAGTAGGGTTAATATATGCGAATAGCTATTATCGGAGGGGGAGCGGCAGGTTTCTTTGCCGCAATAAACATAAAAATGAAATCTCCTGATGCGAAGGTGACTATATATGAGAGGGGGACGCATCCTCTTGCTAAGGTTAAAGTGTCGGGAGGGGGTAGATGTAATCTAACCAATTCGTTCGCTAATATCTCATCTCTAAATAGGGTCTATCCACGGGGGGAGAAATTAATGAACAGGGCACTTAAGCACTTTAGTCATAGAGATACGTACCAATGGTTTGAAGAGCATGGGGTTAAACTTGTTACACAGGATGATGAGTGTGTATTTCCTCGTTCTCAATCCTCGGGAGAGATTATTGATACCTTTTTGAAGCTGTCCAGAAAGTATGGTGTTGACATAGTAAGTGGTATTAATATCGAAACAATAAGAAAAGATGAGGGTATCTTTTATCTTGATATCAAAGGAGGTGATGTTATCTCCGCAGATATAGTGATAGTAACTATTGGTGGTACCTCTGAACGTCGTTTATCTAAATTATTGGAAAATATACCTGTTAACATAACTTCTACACTACCTTCACTATTTAGTTTTAACATAAACCATTCTCCGCTTAATGAACTTACGGGTTGCGTGATAGCTAATAGCTATGTTTCGCTATGTGGTAGTAAGTTACAATCAAATGGAGCATTATTGATAACTCATTGGGGAATGAGTGGCCCCGCAATACTGAAATTATCATCTTACGCCGCAAAAGAGTTATATGATGTTGATTATAAAGCAAAAATATCTGTCAATTGGTGCGGTGAGCGCAATGAAGATGGTGTTCGAGCCACTTTAGAAGGGATTATTACAGAAAATCCCAAAAAACAACTTTCAACGGTTGTACCATTTAATCTAACCAGTAGGTTTTGGAACTACCTATTGTCTCGTAGTGGGGTAATGGCGGATAGGAAGTGGGGAGAAATTGGTCGAAAAAATATTAATAGCATTATCCAAGTATTAACAAATGATGTGTACGAAATATCTGATAAGTCGACCCATAAAGAGGAGTTCGTGACATGTGGAGGGGTTGATTTAAAAAGTATAAACTTGTCGACTTTATGTGCTAAAGAGTGTTCTAATATTTACTTTGCAGGTGAGGTGCTTGATATTGATGCAATAACAGGTGGATTTAATTTACAAGCTGCATGGAGTACCGCACATATGGTGTCAGAAGTTATCAATAAGGCTATCTGTAAAATATCATAAAAAGAAATTGTCTCAAAAACATTTTTGTCACTTCCTGAATCGCATAAATACTCACGTACATAAGTACGCTCCGTTTTATACTCATCACGAAGCACCAAAACTGAATTTTGATACAAATTTCTAATAAAAAAGGCTGCCTCGAAATAATTCCAGACAGCCTCTAAATAAAATAAATTACTTAACCTCTTCAAACTCTACATCCTTAACATTTTCACCACCATTTGGCTCTGGATTAGGATTCGGGTTTTGCTGAGCATTATTAGGATCTGCGTTATATATATCCTGTGATGCTGCTTGCCAAGCATTTTGTAGCTCCTCGCTGCGCTTGTCAATCTCTGATAAATCCTGTGACTTATGTGCTTCACGTAAAGCATTAAGAGCTGTCTCTATATTTGCTTTTTTGTCTGCAGGTATTTTATCACCATATTCCTTAAGTTGCTTTTCACTTGAGAAGATAAGACTGTCAGCTCCATTAATTTTATCTACTTTCTCACGTTCCGCTTTATCTGCAGCCTCGTTAGCCTTTGCCTCGTCTCTCATGCGCTGTATCTCCTCATCCGTAAGACCGCTTGATGCCTCAATACGTACGTTGTGCTCTTTACCTGTTCCTTTGTCTTTAGCCGATACATTAAGAATGCCGTTTGCATCAATATCAAAAGTAACCTCAATTTGTGGTACACCACGTGGGGCAGCAGGTATTCCGTCGAGATGGAAACGACCGATAGTTTTATTATCGCGCGCCATTTGCCTCTCACCTTGTAGTATATGTATCTCTACTGACGGTTGATTATCCGCAGCTGTTGAGAAAACTTCTGATTTACGTGTCGGGATAGTTGTGTTTGCATCAATTAAACGAGTAAACACCTGTCCCATTGTCTCAATACCAAGAGAAAGAGGGGTAACATCTAGAAGAAGTACATCTTTCACCTCTCCAGTAAGTACACCACCCTGTATAGCAGCACCAACTGCCACAACTTCATCAGGGTTTACCCCTTTTGATGGCACTTTCCCAAAGAATTTCTGAACAATCTCTTGAATAGCAGGAATACGAGTTGAACCTCCAACTAATATTACCTCGTCTATCTGTGAAGTTGATAATTTTGCATCACTTAGGGCTTTACGACAAGGTTCAATGGTCGCCTCGATAAGTTCATGTGCTAATTGTTCGAACTTCGCTCTGGTTATATTACGTATAAGGTGCTGTGGTATACCATCAACAGGCATAATATATGGTAAGTTAACCTCCGTTGACGTAGAACTTGATAACTCAACTTTCGCCTTCTCTGCAGCCTCCTTAAGACGCTGAAGTGCGCGCGGGTCTTTACGTAAATCAATATTATATTCTGCTATGAACTCTTCAGCAAGCCAGTTGATAATTACTTGATCGAAATCATCACCACCAAGGTGAGTATCCCCGTTTGTTGATTTAACTTCGAAAACGCCATCACCTAATTCGAGGATAGAGATATCAAAAGTACCGCCTCCAAGGTCGAAAACCGCAATTTTCATATCATCTTTCTTTTTATCTAGCCCATAAGCAAGAGCTGCTGCTGTTGGCTCGTTTATTATACGACGCACTTTAAGACCTGCTATCTCGCCAGCCTCTTTAGTAGCCTGACGCTGTGAATCAGAGAAATATGCAGGAACTGTGATGACTGCCTCCGTAACCTCTGTACCAAGATACTCTTCCGCAGTTTTTTTCATTTTTTGAAGTGTCATAGCAGAAATCTCTTGAGGTGTATACTGACGCTCGTCAACAAATACACGAGGTGTGTTATTATCACCTTTAACCACTTTGTAAGGAACACGACCTACCTCTTTTGATACCTTATCAAAAGTCTCTCCCATAAAACGTTTTATAGAGAATATAGTGCGCTCTGGATTGGTTATAGCTTGACGTTTTGCTGGATCTCCAACTTTGCGCTCGCCACCCTCTGTAAATGCTACTATCGAAGGTGTTGTTCTACGTCCTTCACTATTTGTTATTACCACTGGTTCGTTGCCTTCCATTACTGCAACGCACGAGTTTGTTGTACCTAAGTCGATACCAATAATCTTTCCCATAACTTTAATTTAAATTGGTTTTTATTATATAATATGACATATTTGACACTGTATTTATATATAACATGCCATTGTGGCAGTTTTAATCTTGACAATGTGGCATGTATGTAGGCGTATCATAAAATGTGCTTTTAAAATAGGGAGAGAGAGGGGCTTTAACTTTTTTTTAATATTTTTTTCTAGAAAATTTGGAGGAATAAAATATTATATGTAACTTAGTCGGAAATTTAACAGTATTAATCTAAAACAAAAGATTATGGAAGTAATGACATTTAATGAGTTACGTAACATCAAGGATTTGTTACCTAATGGAAGTATGGAAAAAATTGCGGTAGAATTAGATTTGACCCCTGACACAGTAAGAAATGCTTTTGGTGGCTCAAATTATGAAGACGGCAGCTCCGTAGGATTACATATAGAACAGGGGCCTGATGGTGGGCTCGTTCATTTAGATCATCCCGAAATATTAGAAGCTGCAAAACGTATTCTTGCAGAGAATGGTATTGAATATAAGAAATAACCTTTAAAGTTTACTAACAAGATTAAGGAGGAGTTTTAATAATTTGTAAATTATTAAAACTCCTTTATAAGTTACTCCTCAATTATTATGGAAAGAATTAAAATAGCCATTGTGGGCAGAGGCAATGTAGCTACTCATCTTACTAATGCAATAGCGTCGCATAGTGACTTATTTGAGTTTGCCGGTATCATTACGCGTGAATGCGATAGTAGACCTGAGGCATATATATATATAGTATGTGTTAGTGATGATGCAATTAAAAGCGTGACAAATGAGCTATTTGAATGGATACCATCATCGTCGATAGTATTGCATACTTCTGGAAGTAAGAGTATTGATGAGATAGATAATAATATAGAGCATCGGGGGGTGATATATCCTCTTCAGACATTTACTAAGGGTGTTAATATTAATCTAAAGCATGTCCCTATCTTCTTTGAGTGTAACAATACGGGTGATAGAGAAGTAATAGAAAGTGTTGCTAAGGCTGTAGGAGGAGATGTTCAATATTGCTCATCGGAGAGGCGTATCATGTTGCATATTGCAGCTGTTTTTAGCTCTAACTTCACGACATATATGCTATCAGTGGCACAAAAGGTGTGTTGTGATGAAGGTATTGACTTCGCACTGCTTCATCCTTTGATAAAGGAGACGGTGAGAAAGAGTATTAATGCTAATAATATTTCGGAAGTACAAACAGGTCCTGCTGTACGAGGTGATGTAGGGATTGTTGAAGCTCATATTAAGCTACTTCAAGAGAGGGATAGTGACTTAGCCGATATTTATAAGGAGATAAGTAGTAAAATAGGGAATAGGAGATAATTATGAAAAATTTCAAAGAAAAAATAGCAAAGATAAAAGGGTTCGCACTTGATTGTGATGGAGTACTCACCGATGGAACAATAACAGTAACAGAGGATGGTGAGGCGTTGCGCTCCTTTAATGCTAAAGATGGTTATGCCGTGGTAAGAGCGCTAAAAAAGGGGTATCCAGTAGCTATTATATCAGGTGGTATAGGTGTTGCTATGCGTAAGCGTTTTGAACTCTTGGGTGTGAAAGATATATATTTAGGTAGTAAGAATAAAATCGCCGACTTTGATGATTTTCGTTCAAAGTATAATCTTGAAAGAGAGGATATATTATATATGGGAGATGATATACCAGATATGGAGGTTATGTGTTCATGTGGTGTTTCTGTGGCTCCATGTGACGCCGCGTTT